>NZ_JAZKVY010000235.1:0-77757 GCF_036624925.1 Stenotrophomonas sp. A3_2 | reverse complement strand
GGCTGCAGGCTCAGCACGGTATTGCCGATCTGGCCGATGCCGAAGCGGTAGCCAGCTTCCAGCGACGACTGCCAGATGTCCGAGTCGTAGCGCTCTTCGGCCAGGCCTTCGCCCTGCACGCGGTTGCGGAACTGGCCGCGCCGCACGCTGGCATCCACATACAGTGCATCGGTGCTCCAGTTGCCGTACACGCCCAGCGCACCGCCGTTGACCTTGCCGCGTGCGCTGTAGCCGGTCAGCTGCGAACGCGAAGTGGCATCGGACTTGGCCAGCGTGCCCATCACGCCCACGCGGCCCTGGCCGTTGTCGAACACGCCGATGTCCGCACCCAGCTGCAGGCGCGAGCGGTCCACGCGCAGGTCCAGCTGGTCTTCCACGGCAGACAGCTTGCTCTGCGCTCCGTCCACCCGCGCCCAGCCACGCACGCCATCAACGGCGGAGGTGCTGCCCCCCTGGCGGTCACGCATGCCATGGCGCAGCATCTGGTCCATCGCGAACTGGTTGGCCAGGTAGGCGCCGGCTTCCGGGCGCAGCACTGGCGTGGGGTCAACCGGATCGACCGGGTCCACCGGATCGACCGGCGTGCACTCCGGCAGTGTGGGATCCACCACGCACGGGTCCGGCGTGCCGGCCAGCTCCGAGCGCAGGTACCAGCCGCCGTTGGTCGCGTCCTTGAACAGGAAGTACTCGTACTGCCCGCCCACCGCACGGCCCTGCAGGTCGAACTGCGCATTGGACGCACCGCCCACGCGGATCAACTCGATGCCCTTGTCGGTCTTCGCACCGGCACCGCCAGCGTTAAGCACGCGCACGTTGGCCTGGCCGTTGGCATCGCCCTTGATGATCAGTCTGTCGGTGGCCGAGCTGTCGTCTCCCAGCTGGGTGTTGAACAGCAGGGTGCCGCCGGCGCCATCGAAGGTATCCACGGTAAGGGTGTTGAACGTGCTGCCATTACCCAGCGCGACGGTGCCGGTGTTGCCCAACGCCAGATGGCCGACAGTGCTGTCGCCGGTCATCAGCCAGGTGCTGTCGCTGTCGATGCTGGCCGAGGTAACGTTGATGAAGCGGCCGTCGATCTGTGCCTTGTTGCGCAGGAAGACGTCGAGGCTGCCAGTAACGCTAGCGGAATCGAAATTAACATTGCCGGCCAGGCGGGAATCATCAACGGTGAAGGTGACCTCAGCCTTCCTGCCGCTCGTGCCGAAATTCTGGACGTTCAGCAGGTTGCCGTCGCCACCCTTCAGTTGGCTGTCATTGGCCACGGTGATGTCGTATTCGGCTGCGTCACCGGTCGGCCGCACCCAGATGGCGGCATTGCGGCCGGACTGCACCAGTGAGTTGTCAATGCGGACCGCAATCGGCTGGAGTACGCCCGGGTAGGCCGCCAGCAGGATACCGGCATTGTCCGCATAGATCTGCGAGTTGTTACGTATATCTACTTGTCCCTGCATCAAACGGACGCCATGGCCGTTGTTGAGGTCATTGCCTGCCGGCGTTTCAGAGACGACGATGGTGGTGTTGTCGATAACCGCACGGGTATTGTCTGAAACATCGCCGAACAGGCTGAGCAGGTCCACACCAATGCTGTAGGCGTCGGTGGGCAGCAGCCCAGTGCCCAGCTGCGAGTAGATCGTGCTGTTGCTGATGGTGGCGGTGGAATCCTTCATGACCTGTATCCCGCCCAGGAAAGCACCATGGTCAGCGGTCAGGTTGGAACGACCATCAAGGATCACGGCAACGGGCGATCCGGCAATTGATGCACGTTCGATCACCCCGCCGAAAGAGACAGCGACATCGGAATCGAGTGCCCTGATCTGGTGTGCAGTTCCGCGCAGCGTCAGCTTCGAGCCATTCCTCAGCGTCCAGGCTTCCACAGGATCACCTACGGTCACTTCGGCCTGCTGGTTGTCCAGGTCGCCTGCAAAGGCAGCAGCCATCGGTGCGGTGGCCAGGGCCAGCAGCAGGCTGCGGGCCAGCGGTCGCAGCGACGGAGTACGGTCGGGTGAATTGCGCACGGTGAGTCCTCGGGATCGAAAGCGGATGGGACTGCGCACTGCGATGACCTGGATCCCCGGTTCAGGTTGATGGCGTATACGCCAACGTTGTGTGAAGGCGGGGTGATCCGGGCTAATTGCGACAGTGCGTGTCTGGAACGGAGCCCAGTGTTCCAGCCACGCCCGGGCGATCCCATGCAATTTGTTGCAAAGCTCGCTTGACCTCCGGCGTGCGGCCGGGGGCCGTTCAGGCAGGCTCCTCGCAGCTGCGACGAACCGCCGCACCTGTGGCGGAACGCAACGAATTCGATAGCCCCGGGGGGGCGTCCCGAGCATATCCGGCACTTTTTCCGGAGCCTTGCCATGCACTTTCCGCTTCCGCGCCGCAGTACCCTCGCCCTGGCGCTGGCCACCGTACTTTCCACAACAGCGCCGGTGCTGGCGCAGCAGGTGGTTGCCGACGGCGACGAGCAGATGCCCGCTGCCGGTGATTACAGCATCACCGAGCCGGTGGACGCGGGCAGTACCGCGGGTTACGCCTTCCATGCGCTCAATGGCGGAAGCATCATTCCCGCCGGTGAGGTCAATCTGCGCACGGAAGGCAATGGTGCGGCCGCGGCGAGGGCGCAGGGTGCGGGTAGTCTGATCCGCTTGGACGGGGGCACCATCACCACCCTGGGCAGCAGTGCTGCAGGTGTGTCGGTGGTGGACGGCGGCCGGGTCGAACTGAGCGGCACCCAGATCGAGACCCTCGGGCGGTCGTCAGTGGGCATCGCGGCGTCCCGGGCCAGCGTGTCCGCGACCGGGGTCGGCATCGTCACTCATGGCGCCGGCAGCCACGGCGTGCAGGTGAGCAATGGCAACCTTGCGCTGCGCGACAGCCATCTGCAGATCAACGGCGATGCCAATGGCATCCATATGCAGGGCAGCACCGTGACGGCTGAGAACCTGCGCATCGAACAGAACGGCGCGGGCCACGCGCTGTGGATTGCCATGGGTTCGGACGCGGTACTGCGCAACGTCCAGATCAGTGCCAGTGGCGCGGGCGCGAACGGTGCGCTGGTGGCGATGGGCAGCAAGGCGGTGTTCGAAGATCTGCGGATCGATCTGGGTCATGAGCGCTCCGGCATCGGGTTGGATGTGGGAGGCGACGTCGAAGTCCATGGCGGCGCCATCCACACGCGCGGTGAGTACGCCAGCGCAGTCAGTTTCGCCACGGGAGGTGGAGGTACGCTGCTGCTGGACGGTGTTGATCTGTCCGGGCATTTCGGCATCAACATGACCGAAGGTTCTGAACTGACCCTGCGCAACAGCCAGCTGGTCAGTGAGAGCACCGGCATCGACATCAACCAACGTGATGGCGAGGCCAGCGTGGAAGGATCGGTCATCACCGCGCGCGATGGCATCGCCGTGCGTCTGATGAATGAAGGCAAGCTCGACATCGAGCGCTCGCAGATCACCGCCGAGGGCGACCGTTGGCAGGCGGTTGCGTTGTACGCGGGTACCACGCAGATCGGCGCCAGCCAGCTGCGCACACTGGGCCTCAATGGGCATGGGCTGTATGTGCAGGGCGGGCCTGGGCAACGGCCATTGGCTGAGGTCAGCGGCAGCGACATTCTGACCGAAGGCGATGGCGCCATCGGTGCAATTGCGCGCCTGGGTGGCACCGTGCATTTGGCCGACAGTGTAGTGCGCACCACCGGCATCAATTCACACGGTGTGCTGTCTGGCGGCACGGGCGAAATGACGCTGAGCAACACCCATGTGCGCACCGAAGGCGAGGGCGCGTGGGCGGCGGTGATCAATGACAACGGGCGGATGCGCATCGACGGTGGTTCGCTGGTGAGCGCCCAGCATGGCGGTGTATGGCTGCGCAGCAGCCGCGATGCAGGCCTGACCCTGTCCAATGGCGCGCTGGTATCGGGCGGCAACGGCATCGCGCTGGCACTGGATGCCGCAGTGGCCGGACGCTTCGATGTGGTGCTGGAGAGCGGCTCGCAGATGGAGGGCGACATTGTCATCACGCCGGAGGATGAGGACGCGGGATTGCCGCCACAGTCCGACGTGCACGTGCGGCTGGCGGATGGATCGCTCTGGCAGGGTTCGTCGGGTCTGGTGCAGACGATGGCGATCGAGAGCGGCAGCCAGTGGACACTGAGCGGTGATGCCACGGTAGGCGAACTTCAGGTGCTCAACAGTGGCGTGGCACTGTCCGACGGCACCGGTCGCTTCAACACGCTCACCGTGAACGGCGACCTGCACAGTGAGGGGGCTACGTTCCTGTTCCAGGGCGCGCTGGCCGGCGACGACAGCGCGATGGACCGCCTGCACGTGCGCGGCGACACCTCCGGCGATGCGCTGATCGCGGTGAAGAACATGGGGGGCGTGGGTGCGCCGACGGTCGATGGCATCCAACTGATCGAGATCGACGGTGCATCACGGGCGAGCTACGCACTGAGCGGCCGCGCGGTGGGCGGATCGTACGAGTATTTCCTGTTCAAGGGGGGCGTGACGGATCCCACCGATGGCAACTGGTATCTGCGTTCGCAATGGTTCGATGTCTGCCAGGACAACCCGGCTGCGCCGGGGTGCGCGGTCGATCCGGGCCCGGATCCGATCGACCCGACGGATCCGGTGGATCCAATCAATCCGATCCTGCCGCCGCCGGTACTGCGCCCGGAAGCCGGTGCATATCTGGCAAACCAGTCAGCAGCCATCAACATGTTTTCCCATCGTATGAACGACCGCATCGGGGCCGTATCGCTGGATGAAGGCCGTGCCGCGTGGGCGCGTGTGGGCCGGCAGCAGGCGGACTTCAGCGCGGTCGGCGGTCAGCTGTCGATCGACGGCAACACCTCGGTGCTGCAGATCGGCAGTGACCTGGTTCGCCGAGGCAATGCAGCGTTCGGCGTGATGTTGGGCACGGGGCGTGCTGACAGCAGTGCAGTGTCCGATCTGACCGGCTACAGCGCCAAGGGGCGGGTGCGTGGCAGCGCGGTGGGTGTGTACGGCACCTGGTTGCAGGCGGCTGACGGCACGCAGGGCGCGTACATGGATGCGAACCTGCAGTACGGCCGCTTCGATAACCGGGTGCAGGGCATCGGCCTGGCGCCGGAGCACTACGATTCGCGCATGGCCAGTGTGTCGCTGGAGACCGGCTACACCTTCAACGTGTGGCAGGGCAGCGCCAGCGCGCTGTACGTGCAGCCGCAACTGCAGCTGAGCCATGTCGATTTCCGCGCCGATCGCCACGTGGAGAGCAACGGCACGGTGATCGACCACGCCGATGCCGGTGGCCTGAGTGGGCGCCTGGGCGTGCGTGTGTTTGGCCATGGCACTGCAGCCGACAATGCCGTGCAGCCGTACCTGGGCGTGAACTGGCTGCGTGGCAGCGGCGGCAGCACGTTGCAGTTCAACGGTGACACGCTGGGCGCGGACGTGCCGCGCAACCGCTACGAGGTGCAGGCCGGTGCCGAGCTGAAGCTGGGCCAGCGCTGGGGTGCGTGGGGTGGCCTGACCGTGCAGCGCGGCGACCACGGTTACCGCAACGTGGGCGGCCAGCTGGGCCTGCGCAAGGCCTGGTAAGCGGGCGTGCAGCGGGGTCGGATCCCATTGCCTGGGCAATGGGCTCTGACCCCGCTGCTGCTGTAGAGCCGAGCCCATGCTCGGCTCAACGCGATCTGAACGAAGAGCAGCCGAGCATGGCTCGGCTCTACAACTGCCTCGAGCAGGGGCGGGTCCTGAACGATGTCCATGTCTGTCGCGATTGTCCATTGAATGACTGCGCAAACGGTGGCGATGCTGCCGGATCGCTCGCTGCCGGTCACCCGCATGTCCCCTCCCGAACGTTCCCACAATGCGGCCATTGACGGCCTGCGCGCATTGGCGGTGCTGGCCGTCATCCTGTTCCACACCAATGCGGCATGGTTGCCCGGTGGCTTCACCGGCGTGGACCTGTTCTTCGTGGTGTCCGGCTTCGTGATCAGCCAGTCGTTGGCGTCGCGCACCAACGCATCACTCGGCGCACTGCTGCTCGACTTCTACCGTCGACGCGTGCTGCGCCTGTTGCCGGCGCTGCTGGTAATGCTGATGGCCACCTTCGTGCTGTCGGCGCTGTTCATTCCCCGCGCGTGGCGCAACGAGCAGTTCGACCAGACCGGCTGGGCCGCGCTGGTCGGCTTCAGCAACATCGTGCTGGCTGGGCAGCAGGACGACTATTTCTCACCCGGCGCCGAACTCAACCCGTTCCTGCACACGTGGACGCTGGGTGTGGAGGAGCAGTTCTACCTGGTCTTCCCGCTGCTGTTCTTCGTCTGGCTGCGCGGGCGTGAGCGCTGGCCGTGGTCGCGTTGGCTGTTGCCGGTGCTCACCGCGCTGTCGCTGGCGTGGGCAGGTTGGCAGGCGCAATCGGCACCAGCGGCAGCGTTCTATCTGCTGCCGGCGCGGTTCTGGGAGCTGGCCGCAGGCGCGCTGCTGTACCAGTGGATGCGCACGCGCACGCCGGGCCAGAACGCTGACATGGTCGCAGTGGTCGGTCTGGCGCTGCTGGCCGCAGGTGCGCTGATCGCCCCGCAGCTGGCGATGCCGGTGCCGGGTGTGCTGGCGACCGTGGCCGGTACCCTGCTGCTGTTGGCGAGCGTGTCGACAGCGGGGTCATCGCGCATCGCCCGCGCGCTGGGCTGCGCACCGCTCGCCTACCTGGGGCGCTTGTCCTATTCGCTGTACCTGTGGCATTGGCCGTTGCTGGTGCTGCTGCGCTGGACCTACGGTCTGCAGGGAGCGGCACTGTGGCTGTACCCGGTGCTGCTGCTGGCGGTATCCGCTGCGTCCTACCACTTCATCGAACGTCCGCTGCGCCGTGCAGCGCCCCTGCTGCGGCTGGCACCGACCAAGGTGCTGGCGATGGCGTTGCCGGTGGTGGCGCTGTGTGGCGCGGGTGCCTGGGCCACCGTGGAGTACCACGAGCAGGTCTCGCTGAGCGTGACCCGCGACGGCTATGCATGGCAGGCGCGTCGCTACCCCGCGTGGCGCCCATTGGAGCCGGTGAGCGCGCCGGCGCTCGAAGGGCGGCGGCTGTTCGTGGTGGGGGATTCGCACGCGGCGGCGTATCGCACCATGACCAGCATGGTCGCGCGCCAGACCGGCATGGAGGTGCGCCAGCAGGATCGCGGCGGCTGCAGCTTCGTCAACCTGCTGCGGGCCAGCCCGTACGACTGCCAGGGCTTCATTGAGGACGCGTTGTCGACCATCGAGCGCGAGGCGCGCCCGGGTGACATCGTGGTGCTGGCGGCCTTGCGCATGCCGGAGCTGCGCGGATTCGACTGGCAGCGACAGGATGCACAGCAGATCTATCGTCAACTGCTTGCCGAGCGCACCCCGACCAATGCGCAGGCCGCGCGTGATGAGGCTGATCGTGTTCTTGGACGTCTGCAGAAGCTGGGCGTGCATGTGGTTTTGGATGCGCCGCTACCGTTGTTCAAGGCCGGTGCGTACCGCTGTTCGGACTGGTTCAACCGCCGCAACCCGGCTTGTGCCGGGGGCCTGAGCATGCCGCGCGCTGATCTGGAGAGGCTGCGGGCGCCGCAGATGGCGTTGCTGTCCGAACTGACAGCGCGCTATCCATCGCTGACGGTGTGGGATCCACTGCCGCTGCTGTGTGGGCCGCAGACCTGTTCGGCCGTGGAAGAGGGCGGACCGTTGTTCTTCGACAACGATCATCTGAGTGGGCACGGTAATCGCGTGCTGCTGCCCAGTTTCCGGCAGACCCTGATCGATATTGCGAACGACAAGCCTTTGTAGAGCCGAGCCCACGCTCGGCTGCTCTTCGTTCCGCAGGCGGGAAGTCCGCGCTGCGCGCGGTGAGCCGAGCATGGCTCGGCGCTACAGGAGTGCGCGCGGTCTACACCGGCGGCAGCACCTTGCCCGGGTTGAGAATCCCATCCGGGTCCAGCGCGGTCTTGATCGCGCGCATCGTCGCCAGCGTGGCCGGGCTGAATGCCTGCGCCATGAAATCGCGCTTGGCCAGGCCAATGCCGTGCTCGCCCGACAGCGTGCCGTCCAGTGCCAGGGTCAGCTCGAAGATCTTCGGCAGCGCGGCATGCGCGCGCGCGTTTTCGTCGGCATCCTCCGGATGGTAGAGGATGTTGACGTGCAGGTTGCCGTTGCCGGCATGGCCGAAGGTGACGATGGTGAGTCTGTAGTCACGCGCCAATGCCTGCACGCCAGCCACAAGCTCTGGAATGCGCGACACCGGCACCACCACGTCTTCATTGATCTTGCCGGGCGCGACGGTGCGCAGTGCCGGCGACAGTGCCTTGCGCGCGGCCCACAGCTGGTCGCGTGCACGGCCTTCCATCGCCACGTCCAGTTCGATCATGCCGTCGCCTTCAGCGGCGCTGGCCAGTGCCTGCAGCAGATAGGGCAGGGTGTCGTGGTCACCATCGGCTTCCACCAGCAGCATCGCACCGGCCTCCGGCACGTCCGCACCGTTGAGACGCAGCAGCTCAAGGCTGCGCGCGTCCATGAATTCCAGGCGCGTGGGTACCACCGGCTGCGACATCAGGCGTGACACTGCGGCGGCGGCCGCATCGGCGTCGCGGTACAGCACGCGCAGTCCGGCCTGGCTGACCGGCAGCGGGGTGAGCTTGAGGGTGGCTTCCACGATCAGCGCCAGCGTGCCTTCGCTGCCCACCAGCAGGTGAGTGAGGTCGTAGCCGGTGGAATCCTTGGTGTAGGCACCACCGCAGCGGATCACCTCGCCGGTGCCGGTCACCGCCACCAGACCCAGCACGTTGTCGCGGCTGGTGCCGTACTTCACCGCGCGTGGGCCACCGGCATTGCAGGCCAGGTTGCCACCCACGCTGCAGATCTCCGCGCTGGACGGGTCCGGCGCCCAGAACAGGCCATGCGGGGCGAGCGCCTGCTGCAGGGCGCCATTGAGCACGCCCGGCTGCACCACCGCGCAGCGATCACCGGCGCGGATCGCCACGATGCGGTCCATGCGGGTGAACGACAGCACGATGCTGCCCGGCAACGGCACGGCCGCGCCGGTGGTGCCGGTGCCCGCGCCGCGCGCGACCAGTGCCACGCCATGCGCACGGCAGGCACGCACCAGCGCCTGCACCTGTTCGATGCTGGCGGGCAGCGCGACGGCGGCAGGGCGCTGGTGGCGCCACGAGTTGTCCTGTGCGTTCGCCTCCAGCGCGTTGTCATCCATGCGCCAGCCATCGGTACCCAGCAGGGCGGACAGTTCGGCAACCAACGCGGCGGGCAGGACAGTACTCATGATGGATCTCGCGGGACAGCAGGGGCGGGTTGGATCAGTTTCCAGGCAACAACGGCGCCGGCCAGCGGCAGCCAGACCCAGCGCAGTTCAGAGAGCAGGGTGGCGATGCCGCGCGCGCTGAAGAACTGTGGCGCGAACGGTGACACGCGGATCGGTCGCCACGGTGCGAAGAAGCGGTGTTCGCTCCACGGCCAGGCGAGGGCAACGCCGAGGCCGCCGGAGGTCATCGCATCCAGCAGCGGATGGCTGGCGGCGCAGACGAAGACGAATGCAGCGGCTTGTACGGTAGATGCCAACCTTGGTTGGCACAGAAACGCCGACCAAGGTCGGCGACTACCGGAGCTGTGCTGCGCCGACCATGGTCGGTCGCTACCAAAGAACGCCAACACCGCGGCCAATGCAGCCAGCACGCCGGCAAACAGCAGTGAATGACTGGCGCCACGATGGCCGAACGCATCGGCGTAGGGAATGTGCAGCGCGAAGGCCAGTACATCGGCATCGGGCAGCATGGCGGCGATCACGCCGGCCGCAAGCAGGCGCGGCGGGATGCGGCCACGATCAGCGGCGCACCACAGCGCCAACGGCACAGCGGCATGGGTGATGATCGAAGGCATCAGTCACGCACCGTGGTCGTGCCGGCCAGGCTGCGCGCTGGTAGGTGCCAACCTTGGTTGGACAGAAGCGCCGACCAAGGTCGGCCTCTGCCAAAGGGGACGGTAGGCATCAGCAATCATCCAACCGGAACGCATCGCGCAGCCACTGCAACTGCGGCGGCTCGCCCGTGGCGTCGACCACATCAAAACGGCAGGGTGCATTGGCCAGCGCCGGGTTGTCCTGCAGGTAAAGTTGCGCGGCGTGCGCGAGGCGCCGGCATTTGCGCTCATCCACTGAAGCGGCGCCGCCACCGAAATCCTGGCGGGCGCGATAGCGTACTTCGACGAACACCACGGTGCCGGCATCGTCCATCACCAGGTCCAGTTCACCGCCGCGATAACGCACGTTGCGCGCACGCGGCCGCAGTCCGGCCTGTTGCAGATGCTGCTCGGCGGCGGCTTCCACCGCCGAGCCACGTTGGCTGCGCTCAGCGACCACCGACGATCGGCATCGGCCGGCCGCCATTGAAGGTCGACCAGGCCGGCTGGCGCAGGATGTTGCCATTGCTGTCCAGGAACAGGGTGCCGGTGGCACCGTCCAGGCCGCCTTCGTTGGACAGCTTGTCCAGGTAGGCGGTGATCTTCCAGGCATCGGCGCCGAAGGCGAACAGGCGGCCGGCGGCACCGCGTGCGCTGGGCAGGGTGCTGGCGACCTGGCTGGCCGAGGGCAGGCCGGACACGCTGCGCACGTTCCAGGCTTCGTTCGGGTAGACGATGCCGTCCAGCGCCACGTCTTCTTCCACCTTGCCGCTGCCGACGGTCAGCTGCGAAGTGCCAACGCGGGTGGCGCCACCGGCACCGGCCAGCGCCAGCTGCGGCGCCAGCAGGCGGGCCTGCGGCGCGCGCACGGCGAGGAACACGGCATCGACCTGGCCGGCATTGCGCACCTGCGCACCGACATCGCCAACCGCGTCGCTGACGCCGACGGTGGCCACCACCTGGCCACCGCGCTGCGCGAAGCGCTGGGCGAAGGCGGCGGCGGCACGGCGGCCGGTATCGTCGGCGCTGTTGATCACCAACGCCTTGCCGCGCTCGCGGCCGCGCAGATATTCGGCAGCGACGATGCCGTCGTCTTCCGGTGCCAGCGAGAAGCCGGCGCTGCCGGCCGGCGGCGCGTCCTTGCCACGGTTCAGGGCCAGCACCGGCACCTGCAGCTGCTGGCGGCCGTACACCGCGTCCACTTCGTCGCGGCCCAGCGGACCGACTACGAAGTCGGCACCGGAGGCGACGGCCTTGTCATAGGCGGCCAGGGCGCCGGCCGGGGTGCCGGCGGTGTCGAAGAAGTTGATGTCCGGGCGGCGGCGGCTTTCACCGTAGTAGGCGCTCAACAGGCCATCGCGCACCGGCTGTGCGGCAGTGGCCAGGCGGCCGCTGAGCGGCAGCAGCACGGCCAGCTTGGCCGGCGGGCGGTAACCGTCGCTCATCGCCGGCGGGCGCTTGCTGGTGTCGAACTGGGCGGCGCCATCGCGGTCGAACGGGCGCGGCAGCGGCAGGCCGCGCGCGATCAGTGCGCGGCCGGCGAAGTTGTACAGCGGGTCGTTGGCCGGCAGGGCAGCGGCACGGCTGCGCAGGGTGGCATCGTCAAGCGTACCGAGCAGACCGGCGATGGCGGCCTGGTTCTCGCTGCGCGCGCTGCCGGTCAGGCTGGCGTGGGCGCGGGCGCGCTCGGTGGCGGCACCGAAGGCATCGCCGGTGCCCTGCAGCGCGTTGGCGCGGGCTACGTGCCAGCGCGTGCGCAGCGCGGGGAAGACGTTGTCGCCCTGTTCCTTCAGCAGGGCCAGGGCCTGCGCCGGCTGCTTGTCGGCCAGTGCCAGCTCGGCGCCGGTCAGCTGGTAGCGCTGCAGGCTGGCGCCGGACAGCTGGCGGGCGGTGAGCTGGCCAAGCAGGCTGCGCGCGCGGGCACTGTCGCCGGCCAGGTGCCAGGCCCAGGCGGCATCGGCCAGGGCGTTGCTGCGGGCGCCACCTTTCAGGGTTGCGGCCAGCGCTTCCAGCTGCAGGGCGGCGTCGCGCGGTTTGCCTTGTTCGATCAGCGCCAGCGCCTGGCTCTGGGCCGGCGATTCGGGCGCGCTGGTCAGGCTGGTGGTGGCACAGCCGGCCAGCAGCATCAGCGACAACGACAGGGCGGAGATCCGTGCGGCGGGCTTGTTCATGATCGGGTCCATGCGATGAGGGCAGCGGCCTTGGCCGGGTACACGCTACGATTCTACCCTTGCCCCGTGAGTACCGCTGAAATGAGTGTGCCAACCCTGTACGTCGTCGCCACCCCGATCGGCAACCTGGCCGATCTGAGCCCGCGCGCGCAGAAGGTGCTGCGTTCGGTGGCGGCCATCTGTGCCGAAGACACCCGCCGCAGCGGCCAGCTGCTGTCCCATTTCGGCATCCAGCAACCGTTGGTGGCCCTGCACGAACACAATGAAGAGGCCCTGGCGCAGCGCCTGGTTTCGCGATTGCAGGCCGGCGAGTCGCTGGCGCTGGTCAGCGATGCCGGTACCCCGCTGGTCAGTGACCCCGGTTTCCGCCTGGTGCGTGCCGCGCGCGCGGCCGGCATCAAGGTCAGCCCGGTGCCCGGTGCCTGCGCCGCCATCGCCGCGCTGAGCGTGGCCGGCCTGCCCAGCGACCGTTTCAGCTTCGAGGGTTTCCTGCCGGCCAAGGCCAGCGGCCGCCGCGACCGCCTGCAGGCGCTGGCCGGCGAAGTGCGCACGATGGTGTTCTACGAATCCTCGCACCGTATCGCCGAGTCGCTGGCCGACATGGCGGCGATCTTCGGCGGCGAGCGCCCGGCGGTGCTGGCCCGCGAGCTGACCAAGCTGTTCGAGACCGTGCTCGACGGTGACCTGGCCGGCCTGTTGGCGAAGGTGGAAGCTGACGAGAACCAGCGCAAGGGCGAGTTCGTGGTGATGGTGCAGGGCGCCGGCGACGATGAGGAAGCGCAGCTGGCGCATGGCCGCCGCGTCTACGCCAAGCTGAGCGAGCATCTGCCGCCGTCGACCGCCGCGAAGCTGGCCGCGGAACTGACCGGTGCGCCGCGCAAGGCGTTGTACGGCAGTTGATGGATCGTGTGGACCAAGGTCCGCACCCACCAGAGCGGAATCCGCACCCACCAGGGCAGCGGCATCGGTAGATCCACGCCACGCGTGGATGGATGAACCGGACGCCGCGATCGGCACGGCAGGAAAGGCGTGCGTACGCTAGAATGCGCGCTGGCGGAGTCGGCCAGACAGTCGCGTCATCCCTTCGGGGGTGCCGAGGAAAGTCCGGGCTCCATAGGGCAAGGTGCCAGGTAACGCCTGGGCGGCGCAAGCCGACGGAAAGTGCAACAGAAAGATACCGCCTACGTCTTCTTCGGAAGGCCGGTAAGGGTGAAATGGTGCGGTAAGAGCGCACCGCGAGTCTGGCAACAGACCGGCACGGCAAACCCCACCTGGAGCAAGACCAAATAGGGATCCTTTGGCGCGGCCCGCGTTGGATCCGGGTAGGTTGCTTGAGCGTTGCGGTGACGTAACGCCTAGAGGAATGACTGTCCACGACAGAACCCGGCTTATCGGCCGGCTCCGCCTCTTTCTTGCGGTAGGCCGAGCATGGCTCGGCTCTACAGTAGAGCCGAGCCATGCTCGGCTGCTCTTCGCCCAGATGCTTGGGATGTTGTTCAACCCGGCGTGCGGTACTGCCCGGCGGAAATGAACTGCTCGAACCGTTCGCACCACACCACTACGGTGGTGTAATCGTCCACGTTGACGCTTTCAGGCACGTCCACCAGGAAACGGTTGAAGGTCTTCACCTCGCCGATGCGCTGGGCCTGCGCCTTGACCTTCAGGAAGTCGGCCTTGTTGTCGACGAAGTCGCGGACCAGGTACACCTTGTAGTCAGGGCCCGGGCCCATCTTGCCGTCAAAAGCGACCTGACCCGAGCTGACGCTGATCTTGCCTTCCGCCCAATGCACTGCATCGCTGCCCTTGAGGTCTCGGCGAAACGTGGTGCGGTAGGGGGCCTCATCCATGGCGGCCTGCACCTGCGCGACTGGTGGATCATCGGGGGCGATCAGGATCGGCAGGAAGTAGACGCCCAGGCCGAAGCCCAGGCCGAGGGCGAGCAGGTGGGTGGCGAGCAGGATGAGGATGCGGCGCATGGGGCCTCCTTGGGGTTGCGGTCGATCGCGCGGCGGGGTGCCGGGCGCGACCACCCTGGGAGGTCAGGGCCGACATTTATAGACACAGTGCCGAATGCGAAAAGGGCACAGTGGGCGGGCTGCGATACCGGGCCCCTGTGGCACGGGCGGATCGCGGTCGCGGCTGGAAGCTGAATGACGTTTCAGGCCCGTTGCGATGACGGCTGCCGTCGCGTGGATCGCGACAGCGCGCTGTGGGTAGTGCCCGCCGCGGGCCGGCCGCGTCATGGCGAATACCAGCATCCCAAGGGTTCCGGCCAGCGGCCCGCACTCTTCCGCCCCCCCCCCCCCACCCTCCGGGGCCCCCCCGGCCCCCGCCACTACCCCGCTGGCAAGAGAATCCGCCCAGTGGCCGGGACGGCCGGGTCAGAAAATGACGTGGCTTTGTCCGCTCGGTGCACCCTGCGGGCCGAAACGGCGTTCGTGGATCTCGCCGTGGCCGTCGGCGTCGATCAGCAGCACCGTGCTGGCGCGGGTGCCATAGTCGTCGCCGCGGATGAAGGCCGGGCTCAGCCAGCGCTCGCGTTCCAGCCCGATGCCGGTGTCGGGCAGGTCGCTGTCGGCGGGGCGATGTTCGTCCGCCAGGGCGGCCCAGAGCGGGGTCAGGTCCTCATCGCCGGCCTCGAACCAGGCTTCAAGCGCAGCCATCAGCCGCCGGGTCTTCGGCCAGGGCGCGTCCAGCGCGCCGTTGGACATGCCATGCACGCCCGGGCCCAGGCGCTGGCGCTCGGCGGGGTGGTTGCCCAGGTACTCCAGGCTGTCGCCATCGGCCAGCAACAGGTTGAAGGGCGCATACGCGCCCGCCACGGTCGCCAGCCGGTCGATATGCACGGCGGCCGGGTCGCGGCCGCGCAGGAAGTCGGCCACCAGCGCACCCCGTGAAGGACCGGTCTGTGCGGCCAGCGGGTCGCGGACATTGGTGACCACAGCCATGCGTCCACCCGCACCGACGCCGGCCCAGCCGCCGCCGGAGCGCAGGTCGCGCCCCCCGATGACGGAGGTCTCATCTTGCCAGGGGGCCAGCGCCGCTGTCGGGCGGGCGTGGAACTCATCACGGTTGCCGGTCATCACCAGCCGCCAGCGCGGGTGGTGCATCCAGCCAAGAGCGAGCAGGCACATGGCCTCATTGTGCACGGTTTGCGCAGTCTGGCGCCGCTTCCTGCCCGTCCCGGATGAATGCGCGAGCGATGTTTCACGCTCTGTCCACACCCCTGAACTTCCGTTCAATCTCAAAAATTGAGACGGATCAGCAACTTGTGGATAAGCCTTGAACAATTCTCTAAAGGTTGTTGCAAGCCATTGATGCGGCTGGCGATTTCCCCGCTGAAAAGTTGTTGACAACCCTTCGGCCGCTGCTAAGGTGGGCATCAGAGGGAAATCCGGGTGTTTTGTGGGTTTTCGTGGTTCAATGTTTCACCGGGCGAAGGATAGGTGCACGCGTCGTGTTCCAGGGCGAGACGGCCATCACAGTTGACGATAAAGGGCGCATGGCGGTTCCCACCGCTTACCGCGACCTCGTCGCGCGCGCCAGCAACAACCGTCTCGTGCTGACCTACAACCCGTTCGAAGCCGGCTGCCTGTGGCTGTATGCAGAGTCGGAATGGGAGCGGGTCCGCGACGACGTCATGTCCAAGCCCAACACCCAGCGCGTCGTGCGCCTGTTGCAGCAGAAGCTGGTCGGCTCGGCCGCCCATCTGGAACTGGACGGCAACGGTCGCATCAGCATCCCCGCCAGCCACCGCGGTGCGGTGGGCATTGAAAAGAAGGCGGTATTGCTCGGTATGGGCGACAAGTTCGAATTGTGGAGCGAGCAGGCGCATCGGGCCCTGATCCAGCAGACGTTGTCTGACGAGGATCTGGGTGATGGGTTGCTCGACCTGAAGTTGTGAGCCGGGGTGCCCGGATGCGCCCAGAAGCGCAGACCGGTCACCTTCCGGTGTCGCAGTCGCCGGCGGTGCACCTGCCGGTCCTGTACACCCAGGTCCTTGAAGGCCTGAGGGTGATCGAAAACGGACGTTATCTGGATGGCACGTTCGGTCGTGGCGGTCATGCACGTGGCGTGCTCACCCAGCTCGGTCCCGAGGGGCGCCTGCTGGTCATGGACAAGGATCCGGAAGCCATCGCCGTTGCCGAGCGCGATTTCGCGCCGGACCCGCGCGTGTCCATCTTCCGTGGCAGCTTCGCCCAGCTGCTGCAGTGGGATGCGACGGCCGAAGGCCTGGACGGCGTGCTGTTCGACCTCGGCGTGTCGTCGCCGCAGCTGGACGTGGCCGAACGTGGCTTCAGCTTCGGCAAGGACGGCCCGCTGGACATGCGCATGGATCCGGACAGTGGTGAAAGTGCCGCGCAGTGGATCAACCGCGTGGAAGAGCGCGAGATCGCCGATGTGCTGTGGACCTACGGCGAAGAGCGCCAGAGCCGCCGCATCGCCCGTGCCATCGTGGCCCGCCGTGAGAAGCAGCCCTTCTCCCGCACCGCCGAACTGGCCGAGCTGATCGCCTCGGTGATGCCGCGTGGAAAAGACAAGATCCACCCGGCCACGCGCAGCTTCCAGGCCATCCGCATCCACATCAACCGCGAGCTGGCCGATCTGGAGGCCGGGTTGGATGCCGCCGTCGAACGGCTCAAGCCCGGTGGCCGCCTGGCGGTGATCAGCTTCCATTCGCTGGAAGACCGCATCGTCAAGCAGTACATGAACCGCCTGGCCAAGGCGCCGCCGGCCAACCGCCGCCTGCCCGAGGCGGTCGCGTTCGTGCCGACGCTGGACCTGATCGGCGGTGCCATCAAGGCCACCGACGAAGAGCTGGCCGCCAACCCGCGTGCCCGCAGCGCCGTGCTGCGCGTGGCGCAGAAGCGGGAGGCCGACGCATGAGCCGGTTGCTGCTGATCATCCTGCTGGCTTCCACCGTGGCCTCGGCGATCGGCGTCGTGTTCGTGCGTCATCGTCACCGGCAGACGTTCATCGAACTGTCGCGCGCCGAGCGCAAGCGCGATGACATCAACCTGGAGTTCGGTCGCCTGCAGCTGGAACAGGCCACCCTGGCCGAAGCCAACCGTGTCGATCGCATCGCCCGCGAGAAGCTCGGCATGAAGTTCCCCGAGGCCGCCGACATCGTGGTGGTGCGGCCATGAGCAAGACCGGCCGCAACCGCCCGCGCAACGCCTTCAACCTGCGCCAGCGCCTGCGCTGGGTCGCGCTGGCGCTCGGCCTGTGCTCGGTGTCGCTGGTCGGTCGTGCCGCCTACGTGCAGATCATCAACAGCGACTTCTACCAGCGCCAGGGCGAGGCCCGTTACCTGCGCGAGCTGCCGATCAAGACCTCGCGCGGCATGATCACCGACCGCAACGGCGAGCCGCTGGCGGTGTCCACCCCGGTCGCCTCGATCTGGGTCAATCCGCAGGACCTGCTGCGTTCGCCCGAGCGCATTCCGGAGCTGGCCCAGGCGGTCGGCATGTCTGTGGATGAGCTGAGCAGCCGCCTGTCGCAGAAGTCGGACAAGGAATTCATGTACCTGCGTCGCCGGATCAATCCGGACGAGGCAGAAAAGGTGGTCGCGCTGAAGATTCCGGGCGTGGCCGCGCAGCGCGAGTTCCGCCGCTTCTACCCGCAGGGTGAGGCGATGGCGCACGTGCTGGGCTTCACCAACATCGACGACCGCGGCCAGGAAGGCCTGGAGCTGGCGTTCGACGAATGGCTGCGCGGCAAGGCCGGTGCCAAGCGGGTGATCCGCAACCGCAAGGGCGAGACCGTCGAAAGCGATCTGCTGCGCGCCGCCGAACCGGGCAAGGACCTGACGCTCAGCATCGACCGCCGCATCCAGTACCTGGCGTTCAAGGAACTGCGCAACGCGCTGGTGGCCAACAAAGCGGCCGGCGGTTCGATGGTGATCATGGACGTGAACACCGGCGAGATCCTGGCCATGGTCAACCTGCCCACCTACAACCCGAATTCGCTGACCGGCGCGCTGCCCGATGCGCGCCGCAACCGTGCGGTGACCGACCTGGTCGAGCCGGGTTCGACGATGAAGCCGTTGACGATTGCCACGGCGCTGCAGGCTGGTGCGGTGACCAAGGACACCATCATCGATACCAACCCGGGTTACATGCAGGTGGCCCGCTTCACCATCCGCGACGTGCCGCGCAACAACGGCGTGCTGAACGTGACCGGCGTGATCACCCGCAGTTCCAACATCGGCGCGGCCAAGGTCGCGGCAAAGATGCCGGACCAGGTGTTCTATGACGGCGTGCGCCGTTTCGGCTACGGCTCGGTGCCGCACAGCGGGTTCCCGGGTGAATCCGGTGGCGTGGTGCGGCGCCCGGCCAACTGGGACGGTGCCACCAAGACCACCATGTCCTACGGCTACGGCCTGAACGTGACACCGCTGCAGATCGCCACCGCCTACTCGGCGCTGGCCAATGGCGGCAAGTTGATCGCGCCGACCTTCGTCAAGGGCCAGCGCAACGAAGCGCATCAGATCATCGACGAGAGCGTCGCCAGGCAGGTGGTGGCGATGATGGAAACGGTGGTCACCCAGGGCGGCGCCAAGCAGGCAGCAGTGCTGGGTTACCGCGTAGCCGGCAAGACCGGTACCGCGCGCAAGACCGGCCCGGGTGGTTACGAGCGTGGCCATTACAACGCGCTGTTTGCCGGTGTGGTGCCGGCCACCAACCCGCGCTTCGCCACCGTCATCGTCATCAACGATCCGCAGGCCGGCAAGTTCTACGGCGGCCTGGTGTCGGCGCCGGTCTATCACAACGTGATGGAAGGCACACTGCGCCTGATGGACGTGCCGCTGGATGACCTGCAGTCGTGGCTGGCCGCACAGCAGTCGGGCAAGGTCGGCCACTCGGCCTCGATCCTGCCCGCACCGCCGGCCGAGACCGCGCTGCCGGTGGATGCCGCCGCTGAATTCGATGCTGCGCTGCCGAGCGCGCACGCCCAGACGCCCCCCGTTACGGGAGGCACGCAATGAGTCCTTCGATGTTGCTTTCGCAGTTGCTTCCCGACGTGGCCCTGGCGGGCCATGATCCCGTTCTGACAGGCCTGGCGCTGGACAGCCGCGCCGTGCGTCCCGGCAATGCCTTCGTCGCCATCGCCGGTTTCGGCGCGCATGGCCTGAACTTTGTCGAGCAGGCCCGCGCGGCCGGTGCCAGCGCCATCCTGTTCGAGCCCCCGGCACCGGCCGAACTGCCGGCGCCAGCCGATGCGATCGCCGTGCCGGGCCTGCGCGCACGCATGGGTGCGATGGCCGACCAGTTCCATGGCGCGCCGTCGCGGGCGATGGCGATGGTGGGCGTGACCGGCACCAACGGCAAGACTTCCACCGTGCAGTTGCTGGCCCAGGCCTGGCACCTGCTCGGCACGCCCAGTGGCAGTATCGGCACGTTGGGCGCCGGACTTTATGGTGCGGTCGAACCGACCGGTTTCACCACGCCGCTGGTGCTGCAGATGCATGCGCTGCTGGCACAGCTGCGCGACGCCGGTGCGCGCGCGGTGGCGATGGAGGTCAGCTCGCACGCACTGGACCAGGGCCGCGTCGATGCCGTGCACTACGACGTGGCGGTGTTCACCAACCTCACCCGCGACCACCTGGATTACCACGGCGACATGGCCAGCTACGGCGCGGCCAAGGCGCGGCTGTTCCATCGTCCGGGCCTGAAGGCAGCGGTGATCAATCTGGACGACGCCTTCGGTCGCCAGCTGTTCGCCGTCCTGCCGGTGGGCGTGCAGCCGATCGGCCTGAGTTCGCGTGGTGCCAGCGATGCCAGCGTGCGCGCCGAAGCGTTGCAGCTGGATGGTCGTGGCATTGCGTTTGAACTGGTCATCGACGGCCAGCGCGCGGCCGTGCATTCGCCGCTGCTGGGCCGCTTCAATGTGGACAACCTGCTGGCGGTGGCCGGTACCCTGCATGCGCAGGGCCAGCCGCTGCCGCGCATCGCCGAGGTGCTGTCGGCGCTGCAGCCGATCCGCGGCCGCATGAACCGCCTCGGCGGCGAGAATGGCCTGCCGACCGTGGTGGTCGACTATGCACATACCCCGGACGCGCTGGAACAAGCGCTGGGCAGCCTGCATGGTCACCTGCAGGGTACGCTGTTCTGCGTGTTCGGCTGCGGCGGCGAGCGTGACACCGGCAAGCGTCCGCAGATGGCCGCGATCGCCGAGCGCCTGGCCAACCAGGTCATCGTCACCGACGACAATCCGCGTGGCGAAGACGGTGACGTGATCGTCGCCGACATCCTGGCCGGCTTCCAGAATGCCGATGCCGTGACCGTGCAGCGCAGTCGCGCGCGTGCGATCGGCTTGGCGGTGAAGCGTGCCGGTGCCGGCGACATCATCCTGATTGCTGGCAAGGGCCACGAGCCGTACCAGGAAGTGAACGGTGTGCGCCATGACTTCGACGACACCGAGGTGGCTGCCGCTGCACTGGCGGCCAAGGCCGGTGTACTAGAGGCGCAGGCCGGGGAGGGTGCCGCGTGAAGCGCACTCTGCTTTCGCTGATCGCCCACTGGGCCGGCGGTGAGATCCACGGCGACGACGTGGCCATCGACGCGGTCAGCAATGACACCCGCAGCCTCGGTCCGGGCAGCCTGTATGTGGCGCTGCGCGGCGAGCGCTTCGACGGCCATGACTTTGCCGCCGACGCACAGGTGCGCGGTGCCAGCGCGCTGCTGGTCGAGCGCCTGCTGCCGGTCGAGCTGCCGCAGGTGCTGGTGGCCGACAGCGAGCTTGCACTGGCGAAGATCGCCACCGGCATGCAGCGTGACCGGGACACCGAGGTGTTCGCGATCACCGGCAGCAACGGCAAGACCAGCGTGAAGAGCCTGCTGCTGTCGATCCTTCAGCAGGTGGCCCAGCACGCCCACAAGGTGGTCTACGCCAACCCGGGCAACCGCAACAACGAGATCGGCCTGCCGCTGGCGGTGATCGATGCGCCGGAAGATGCCGACTACGCCGTCTACGAGATGGGCGCCGGCAAGCCGGGTGATATCGCCTACCTGACCGAAATCGCCCGCCCGCGCTATGCCCTGGTCAACAACATCGCCCCGGCACACCTGGAACGCATGGGCAGCCTGCTTGGCGTGGCGGTGACCAAGGGCGCAATCTATGCCGCACTGCCGGCCGATGGCGTGGCGGTGATCAACGCCGACGATGCCTACGGCCGCTGGTTCGAACAGCATTTCGTCGGTACCCCGGCACGCTGCCGCGTGCTGCGCTACGGCCTGGAACATACTGCTGATGTGACCGCGCGCGACATCCGCGCAGGTGCGCAGGGCAGCCAGTTCACCCTGGTCTCGCCGGCCGGCGAGGCTCGCGTGGTGCTCGGCCTGCCGGGTCGCCACAACGTCAGCAATGCGCTGGCTGCCGCCAGCCTGGCGCTGTCCGCCGGTGTCGATCTGTCGCTGATCGCGGCTGGCCTGGCCGAGGCGCAGCCGGTACCGGGCCGCCAGATTGCCCATCTGCTGCGCAATGGCGCGGTGCTGGTGGACGACAGCTACAACGCCAATCCCGGTTCGCTGGCCGCGGCCATCGACGCCCTGGCCGCCGCGCCGGAAGAGGGCTGGCTGGTGCTGGGCGACATGCGTGAGCTGGGTCCGGACGCCGGAGCGCTGCACGCGCAGGCCGGGCTCCGCGCGCGGTCGGCCGGCCTCAAGCGCCTGTATGCGCTGGGCCCGCTCAGCGCCGCTGCCGCTACCGCTTTCGGCGAAGGCGGCCGTCATTTCGCCACCCATGACGCGCTGTCGAAGGCGCTGAAGGACGAGCTGCACGCCGGCGTGCGCTGCCTGGTCAAGGGTTCCCGTGGCAGCGCCATGGACACGATTGTCAAAGCGCTGCTGGCGCAAGGAGAGGAATCCCCGCATGTTGTATGAACTGGCTCGATGGTTGCAGCAGTTGGAGAGCCTGTTCGGGCTGTTCAACTACCAGACGTTCCGCGCCATCCTTGCCGCGCTGACGGCCCTGTTCCTGTCGCTGTGGCTCGGCCCGGCGATGATCCGCAAGCTTGCCCAGTTCAAGGGCGGCCAGCCGATCCGCAAGGACGGTCCGCAGACCCATTTCTCCAAGGCCGGTACGCCGACCATGGGTGGCTCGCTGATCCTGCTGACCGTCACCCTGTCGGTGCTGATGTGGGCCGACCTGCGCAACCGCTACGTGTGGCTGGTGCTGGCAGTGATGCTGTGCTTCGGTGCCATCGGCTGGTATGACGACTGGATCAAGATCGTCCGCCGCGACCCGAACGGGCTGAAGTCGCGCTGGAAATACCTGTTGCAGTCGATCTTCGGCCTGGCTGCTGGCCTGTTCCTGTTCCATACAGCCGACGTGCCGGCAGCGCTGACCTTCTACATCCCGATGTTCAAGTCGGTGGCGCTGCCGCTGGCCGGCATCGGCTTCGTGGCCATCGCCTACTTCTGGATCGTCGGCTTCTCCAATGCGGTGAACCTGACCGACGGCCTGGATGGGCTGGCGATCATGCCGACCGTGCTGGTGGCCTGCGCGCTGGGCGTGTTCGCCTACGCCTCGGGCAACGTAGTGTTCGCCAACTACCTGCAGATCCCGCAGATCCCGGGGGCCGGCGAACTGGTCATCATCTGCGCGGCCATCGCCGGCGCGGGCCTGGGCTTCCTGTGGTTCAACACCTATCCGGCCATGGTGTTCATGGGCGACATCGGCGCGCTGGCGCTGGGCGCGGTGCTGGGCACCATCGCGGTGATCACCCGCCAGGAGCTGGTGCTGGTGATCATGGGCGGCGTGTTCGTCATCGAGACGCTGTCGGTGATGATCCAGGTGGCCTCGTTCAAGCTGACCGGCAAGCGCGTGTTCCGCATGGCGCCGATCCACCACCATTTCGAACTGAAGGGCTGGCCGGAGCCGCGCGTGATCGTGCGCTTCTGGATCATCTCCGTCGTGCTCGTGCTGATCGGCCTGGCCACGTTGAAGGTGCGCTGAGATGAACGACCTGTCCCGCCAGGCAACACGCCTTGAAGCCATCGAAGGCAGCTACGACAAGTGGCTGCTGGGCGCGATCATCGCGCTCACCGGCATTGGCGTGGTGATGGTGGCGTCCAGCTCGATCGCGCTGATGAGCAGCCCGTTCTACTACCTGAACCGCCACCTGATCTTCCTGGCGGTGGGTATCGTGCTGGCGGTGCTTGCCGCCCGTACCGAGCTGAAGTCCATCGAGCAGTACAACCAGATGCTGCTGCTGGGCTGCTTCGTGCTGCTGCTGGCGGTGTTCGCGCCGGGCCTGGGCAGCACGGTCAACGGTGCGCGCCGCTGGATCAACCTGGGCATCTCCAAGTTCCAGACGGTCGAGGCGGTGAAAGTGCTCTACATCGTCTGGCTGTCCAGCTACCTGGTGCGCTTCCGCGACGAGGTCAACGCGACCTGGCCGGCGATGCTCAAGCCGCTGGGCGTGGCCGGTGCGCTGGTGGTGCTGTTGCTGCTGCAGCCGGACTTCGGCTCGTCCACCCTGCTGCTGGCGATCACCGCCGGCATGCTGGTATTGGGCGGGGTGAACATGCCGCGCATGTCGATGCCGGTGATCATCGGCCTGGTCGGCATGAGCGCGCTGGCGATCATCGAGCCTTACCGCATGCGCCGCATCACCTCCTTCCTGGACCCGTGGGCCGACCAGCAGGGCGACGGCTACCAGCTGTCCAACGCGCTGATGGCGGTGGGCCGTGGCGAGTGGACCGGCGTCGGCCTGGGCAACTCGGTGCAGAAGCTGTACTACCTGCCCGAAGCGCATACCGACTTCATCTTCTCGGTCACCGCCGAGGAATTCGGCTTCCTGGGCACCTGCGTGATCGTGGCCCTGTACGCGCTGCTGGTCGGCCGGACCTTCTGGCTGGGCATGCGCTGCGTGGAAATGAAGCGCCACTTCTCTGGCTACATCGCCTTCGGCATCGGCCTGTGGATCAGCATGCAGACCTTCGTCTCGATCGGCGTGAACCTGGGCATCCTGCCGACCAAGGGACTGACTCTGCCGCTGATTTCCTCCGGCGGTTCGTCGGTGCTGATGACCTGCGTTGCGATGGGCCTGTTGCTGCGCGTGTCCTATGAACTCAAGCGTGCCGAGCGCCGCCAGGCCGTGCGCATCGGTGGTGCCGAAGACGCAGCTGCTGAGCCGGTGGGCGAGCCAGCCGTGCAGGTGGCCGCCAGCGCGCCGATCAGCGCCGGGGCGACGGCCGCAGCTCCAGCTCCAGCAAACGCCGCGCGCGGCACCAGCCGCCTTCAGTCGCGTATCGAACCGACCTTCGGGAGGCTGTCATGAGCGCGGCCACCGATAGCGTGCGCCCGGTGATGATCCTGGCCGGTGGCACCGGCGGTCACATCTTTCCCGGCCTGGCTGTGGCCCGCGTGCTGCGCGAGCGCGGCGTGCCGGTGACCTGGATGGGCGCCGACGGCGCGATGGAAACGCGACTGGTGCCGCAGCACGACATTCCAATCGACACGCTGGCCATCACCGGCCTGCGCGGCAAGGGCAAGCTGGCCCTGCTAGGCGCGCCGTGGCGGCTGATGCGCGCCCTGCGCGCTGCCGGCATGATCATCCGCAAGCGCCAGCCGCGTGCGGTGGTCGCCTTCGGTGGCTTTGCCTCTGGCCCCGGTGGCATGGCCACCCGCCTGCACGGCCTCCCGCTGCTGGTGCACGAACAGAATCGCGCGCCCGGCATGACCAACCGCATCCTGTCGCGCTATGCGCGCCGCCTCCTCACCGGCTTCCCGGGTACCTTCGCCGAGCGTGAGGAGTTCGTCGGCAATCCGGTGCGCGCAGAGATCGCCGCCACCGCACCGCCGGAACAGCGCTTCGCCGACCGCCACGGACCGCTGCGCGTGCTGGTGGTTGGCGGCAGCCAGGGCGCGCGTGCACTGAACACCGGCGTGCCGCAGGCGATCGCCGCACTCGGCCCCGGCATTCCGGTACAGGTGCGCCACCAGAGTGGCGAGAAAATGCACGCCGAAGCGGTGGAGGCGTATGCAAAGGCCAACGTGCTGGCCGACATCACGCCGTTCATCGCCGACATGGCCGAGGCCTTCGCCTGGGCCGACCTGGTGGTGTGCCGCGCGGGCGCTTCGACGCTGGCCGAGCTGTGCGCGGTCGGTGTCGGCAGTGTGCTGGTGCCATTCCCCGCTGCCGTCGACGATCACCAGACCCGCAATGCGGAGTATCTGGTCGAGCGCGGTGCTGCGGTTTTGCTGAAGCAGGACGGAACGCTGGCCGACGGCATTGCCGCACTGCTGCGCGATCTGTCCGAAAATCCCGCCCGCCGCATGCAGATGGCGCAAGCCGCGCGTGCCCTGGCCAAGGTCGATGCCGCCGAGCGCATCGCCGATATCATTCTTGAGGAAGCTGTATGAAGAAGGCATGCCACCGCGCCTGCCCTGCGCGAGGCCGCGCATGATCCGTCGCCTGCACGACACCAACGACCTGGTGCGCGCGTTCCCGCGCGTGCATTTCGTCGGCATCGGCGGCACCGGCATGAGCGGTATCGCCGAAGTGATGCTGACGCTGGGCTATGAGGTGTCCGGCTCGGACAACGCCGACAACGTGGCAACCCGTCGGCTGGCCAGCCTGGGTGCGCGCATCATGCGCGGCCACTCGGCAGCCAACGTACTGGGCACCGACTGCGTGGTGGTCTCCAGTGCCATCCGCGAAGACAACCCGGAACTGATGGAAGCGCGCAGCCAGCGCATTCCGATCATGCCGCGTGCGGCGATGCTGGCCGAGCTGATGCGCTTCCGCCGCGGCATCGCCGTGGCCGGTACCCATGGCAAGACCACCACCACCAGCCTGACTGCTGCGGTGCTGAGCGAAGGTGGCCTGGACCCGACGTTCGTGATCGGTGGCCAACTGCTGGCGGCCGGTGCCAACGCCAAGCTGGGCGGAGGCCAGTGGCTGGTGGCCGAGGCCGACGAAAGCGATGGCAGCTTCCTGCGCCTGAACCCGCTGATGTCGATCATCACCAACATTGATGCCGACCATCTGGAAAACTACGGCAACGACTTTGCCCGCGTGCAGGCGGCGTTCGCCGAATTCCTGCAGCGCCTGCCGTTCTACGGCCTGGCCGTGCTGTGCATCGATGACCCGGAAGTGGCCGCGCTGGCCGCCAAAACCCCGCGTCACGTGATGAGCTACGGCATGAGCCCGCAGGCCGACGTGCGCGCCGAGAACGTGGTGCAGGAAGGGCCGCGCATGCGCTTCACCCTGCGCCTGCCGCAGGGCACCAGCCAGGAAGTGGTGCTGGCGCTGCCGGGCAGGCACAACGTGCTCAACGCGCTGGCCGCCGCCGCAGTGGGCTGGCAGCTGGGCGTGGCGCCGGATGCCATCGCGCGTGCGTTGGAAAGCTTCGCCGGTGTCGGCCGTCGCTTCAACGATCTGGGCGAAGTGACCACCGCCAGTGGTGCCAAGGTCCGTATCATCGATGACTACGGCCATCACCCGAGCGAGCTGGAGGCCGTGTTCGCCGCGGCCCGCGGTGGCTGGGCTGACAAGCGCCTGGTGGTGGCCTTCCAGCCGCACCGCTACAGCCGCACCCGTGACCAGTTCGACAAGTTCGCTGCGGTGCTGTCCAGCGTCGACGCACTGGTACTGAGCGAGGTCTACCCGGCCGGTGAGGAGCCGATTGCCGGTGCCGACTCGCATGCGCTGGCCCGCGCCATCCGCGCCCGCGGTCGCAGCGAGCCGGTGGTGGTGGGCAAGGCTGCCGAACTGGCCAGCGTGCTGCCGGACGTGCTGCAGGACGGTGACCTGCTGCTGATGATGGGGGCGGGCGATATTGGCGCCGTGGCCACCCACATCGCGGTGGAAGGCTTCAAGGGGGAGGGCGAGGCGTGAGCACGCTGACCTTCCCGCCGCTGCGCGTGACCGACCCGGCTGTGTTCGGTCGCGTCGCCGTGCTGCTCGGTGGCACTTCCAGCGAACGCGAGGTGTCGCTGGATTCCGGCCGCAACGTACTGGAAGCACTGCAGTCGCGCGGTGTCGATGCGTTCGCGGTGGACGGCATTCCGGCGCTGGCCAAGGCGCTGGCTGCCGGCGGCATCGACCGTGTGTTCAACATCCTGCACGGCCACAACGGTGGTGGTGAGGACGGCATCGTGCAGGGCCTGATGGACGCCTTCGGCGTGCCGTACACCGGCTCGGACGTGCTGGGCTCTGCGCTGAGCATGGACAAGATCCGTACCAAGCAGGTGTGGTTGTCGCTGGGCCTGCCGACCCCGCAATACCGCAGGGTCGAAGCATCGAACGTGCATGCACTGGCGGCCGAGCTGGGCCTGCCGGTGGTGGTCAAGCCGGCCAACGAAGGCTCCAGCGTGGGCATCAGCCGGGTCACCGACGAGGCTGGCCTGGACGAGGCCGTGACCCTGGCCGCGCGCTACGACGGCCAGTTGCTGATGGAGCAGATGGTGGTGGGCGATGAGCTGACCGTGGCCATCCTCGGCGACGTTGCCCTGCCGTCGATCCGCATCGTGCCCAAGGGCCAGTGGTACGACTACAACGCCAAGTACATCGCCGAGGACACCCAGTACCTCTGCCCGGGCCTGGACGGTGACGACGAAGAAGAAATCCGGCGCATCGCGCTGGCCGCATTCCGTGCCGCCGGTTGCCGTGGCTGGGGTCGCGTGGACGTGATGCGCGATCGCAGCAGCGGCCGCTTCTTCCTGCTGGAAGTGAACACCGCGCCGGGCATGACCAGCCATTCGCTGGTGCCCAAGGCCGCGGGCCAGGCCGGCATCAGCTTCGAAGAGCTGGTGTGGCGCGTGCTGGAACAGACCCTGGAGGCCTCGCACGCATGAACGCGGTGCTGCGCATCTTCGTCTGGCTGTTGGCGCTGTCGGTGGTTGCACTGCCGGTGGTGGCCGTGGTCAATGGCTGGGTCGGCGCCGAGCGCTGGCCGCTGGCGAAGCTGCGCGTGCATGGCGAGTTCAAGCGGGTACCGGCCGAGCAGCTGCAGCAGGTGCTGCTGCCGTATGCGCGCGCCGGCTTCTTCGCGGTCAAGCTGCAGGACGCGCAGGACGCACTGGAAAAACTGCCGTGGGTGGAAAGCGCGCGGGTGCGCAAGCAGTGGCCGGACGTGCTGGAAGTGACCCTGGTCGAGCACAAGCCGTTCGCGCGCTGGGGCAACGACCGCCTGGTTTCCGAGCAGGGCAAGTTGTTCCCCACGCCGAAGAAGCTGGCCGACCTGGCGTTGCCCGAACTGGACGGCCCGGACAGCCAGACCGAAGAAGTGATGAAGCTGTACAGCGACTCGCGTGCATTGTTCGCACCGGCCGGCGTCGATGTGCGCCGGGTAACGATGGATGCACGCGGCAGCTGGTCGCTGGTGCTGAGCAACGGCACCGAAGTGGTGGTCGGCCGTGACGATGCGCGCTCGCGCCTGCAGCGCTTCGTCAAGGTACTGCCACAGCTCAACCGCCAGGACGCGCCGATCGAGCGCGCCGACCTCCGCTACACCAATGGTTTCACGCTGAGCTGGGGTACCCCGGCCACGCCGGCGAAAACGCCGGCGACCCCAGCCAGCAGGACGCAGGAAAGGACATGAATCGCAAGGGTGACAAATCGCTGATCGTTGGCCTGGACATCGGCACCTCCAAGGTGGTGGCGCTGGTGGGTGAGTATTCGCCGGGCAACCCGATCGAAGTGATCGGCATCGGCTCGCACGAATCGCGCGGGTTGAAGCGCGGCGTGGTGGTGGACATCGAATCGACCGTGCAGTCGATCCAGCGCGCGGTGGAAGAAGCCGAGCTGATGGCCGGCTGCGAGATCCGCTCGGTGTACGCCTCGATCTCCGGCAACCACGTGCAGTGCAAGAACTCGCCCGGCATCGTGCCGATCCGTGACGGGGAAGTGACCTGGGGCGACCTGGATCGCGTGCTCGATGCGGCCAAGGCGGTGGCGATTCCGGCCGACCAGAAGATCCTGCACGCGATCCCGCGCGAGTACGTGCTGGACGATTCGCAGGAAGGCATCCGCAACCCGGTCGGCATGACCGGCGTGCGCCTGGAGGTGCATGCGCACCTGGTGGTGTGCGCGCAGTCGGCCGCAGCCAACATCAGCAAGTGCGTGCAGCGCTGTGGCCTGCAGGTGGACGACCTGGTGCTGTCCTCGCTGGCCTCCAGCGTGGCGGTGCTGACCGCTGACGAACGCGAGCTGGGCGTGGTGCTGGTCGACATGGGCGCCGGCACCACCGACATCGCGGTGTTCGTGCAGGGCGCGATCTGCCACACGGCCTCGCTGCCGATTGCCGGCGACCACGTCACCAACGATATCGCGCACATGCTGCGCACGCCCACCCCGGAAGCTGAGCAGATCAAGGTGCGCTACGCCTGCGCCCTGGCCCAGCTGGCCACCGCCGAGGAAAGCATCCAGGTGCCGTCGGTGGGCGACCGTCCACCGCGCCGCATGCCGCGCCATTCGCTGGCGCAGGCGGTGCAGGGCCGCTACGAGGAGATCTTCGAGATGGTGCAGGCCGAACTGCGCCGCTCCGGCTTCGAGGAACTGGTGCGCGCCGGCATGGTGCTGACCGGTGGCGCCTCGAAGATGGAGGGCGTGGTCGAACTGGCCGAGGAAATGCTGCAGATGCCGGTGCGCGTGGGCATCCCGCAGCACGTCACCGGCCTGGGCGAAGTGGTGGGCAACCCAGTGCACGCCACCGGCGTGGGCCTGCTGCTGATGGGCAGCCAGATCGAGCACCCGCGGCGGCCATCGCTGCCGACCGGGCGCGCTGGAAGCATGTTCAAGAAACTCAAGACCTGGTTCCGCGGCGAGTTCTGACGCGGAACCCGCAACTCCGGGCCCGGCCCGGCGCAACACCCGCAGTACCCGCATCACAACGCAACAACGCAACAACGCAATACACAACCCACACAGCCGCAACGGCAACATGACACGCGAAGGCAGGAGGCCCGACCGTCCATGCCACCGACAAGCGGATACAACGAGGACACGGACATGGCGCATTTTGAACTGATCGAAAAGATGGCACCCAATGCGGTGATCAAGGTGGTTGGCGTGGGCGGCGGCGGCGGCAATGCCGTGGCGCACATGGTCAACTCGGCGGTGGACGGCGTGGAATTCATCACCGCCAACACCGACTCGCAGGCCATCAAGAATTGTGGTGCCAAGCTGCAGCTGCAGCTGGGTACCAACGTGACCAAGGGCCTGGGCGCAGGCGCGAACCCGGAAGTCGGCCGCCAGGCCGCGCTGGAAGACCGTGAGCGCATCATGGACGCGCTGCAGGGCGCGGACATGGTGTTCATCACCGCCGGCATGGGCGGCGGCACCGGCACCGGCGCTGCGCCGGTGGTGGCACAGCTGGCCAAGGAAATGGGCATCCTGACCGTGGCCGTGGTCACCAAGCCGTTCCCGTTCGAAGGCCGTCGCCGCATGCAGGTGGCGCTGAAGGGCATCGAGGAACTGAGCCAGCACTGCGACTCGCTGATCACCATTCCGAACGAGAAGCTGATCACCGTGCTGGGTCGCAACGCGACCATGATCCAGGCCTTCCGCGCCGCCAACGACGTGCTGCAGGGCGCCGTGCAGGGCATCGCCGACCTGATCGTGCGTCCGGGCCTGATCAACGTCGACTTCGCCGACGTGCGTACCGTCATGTCCGAAATGGGCCTGGCGATGATGGGCACCGGCACCGCCCGTGGCGATGACCGCGCCCAGGCCGCCGCCGAAGCCGCCATCCAGAACCCGCTGCTGGACGATGTGAACCTGGCCGGTGCCAACGGCATCCTGGTCAACATCACCGCCGGCGCCGACTTCACCATGGCCGAGTTCGACGAGATCGGCCGCACCATCGATGGCTTCGCTTCCGAAGACGCCACCGTGGTGGTCGGTACCGTGCTGGATCCGGACATGCAGGACGAAGTGCGCGTGACCGTGGTCGCTACCGGCCTGAACCGCGTTTCGGCCAGCAAGACCCAGCGTCCGGGCGAGCGTGCGCCGATCAAGCTGGTCCGCAATGCCACGACCGGCCAGCCGGAGTTCGGCGACTTCGACAACGGTGGCGACGCCGTGTCCAAGGCCGTCGGCGGCATGGGCCTGGGCCTGCGTCGCGCCAGCAGCGATACCGCGGCCGCTTCGGCCCCGTCGGCGCCGTCCTCCTCGGCCCCGGCTGCGGCGGAACTGCCGAACGACTACCTGGACATCCCGGCGTTCCTGCGCCGCCAGGCGGACTGAGCGGGGCGGCCCGGGGTTGTCCTCCCCGGGTAGCGCCACCATGTCCTGAAAACGCGGGCGCCGGGCCAGGATGGGCCCGGCCGCCCTGCTTCACGCGCGTCCTGCCGGCGTTTCAGCCGGGGTAGGGGAGCGTGCGTGTTAATCTAATGTGTCACTTCCGGTCCATCCCCCATGATCCAGCAACGCACCCTCAAGAACACGATCCGCGCCACCGGCGTTGGCCTGCACAGCGGCGACAAGGTCTACATGACCCTGCGCCCGGCACCGGTCAACCATGGCATCGTGTTCCGCCGCGTGGACCTGGACCCGGTGGTGGAAGTGCCGGCCAAGGCCGAGCTGGTCACCGAAGTGACCCTGTGCACCGGCCTGACCTGCAACGACGCCAAGATCCAGACCGTCGAACACCTGATGTCGGCGCTGGCTGGCCTGGGTGTGGACAACATCATCGTCGAACTGTCCTCGGCCGAGCTGCCGATCATGGACGGTTCGGCCGGCCCGTTCGTGTTCCTGCTGCAGTCGGCAGGCATCGTGGAACAGGATGCGCCCAAGCGCTTCATCCGCGTGCTGAAGACCGTGGAAGTGACCGAGGGCGACAAGGTGGCCCGCTTCACCCCGTACGAGGGTTACAAGCTGGGCTTCACCATCCAGTTCGACCACCCGATGATCCCGGCCAAGCAGTCGCGCCAGGAAATCGAGTTCTCGACGCTGGCCTACACCAAGGAAATCTCCCGCGCGCGCACCTTCGGTTTCATGCGCGACCTGGAATACATGCGCGAGCGCAACCTGGGCCTGGGCGGTTCGATGGACAACGCCATCGTGCTGGACGAGTTCCGCGTGCTCAACGAAGACGGCCTGCGCTACGCCGACGAATTCGTGCGCCACAAGATCCTCGATGCGATCGGCGACCTCTACCTGGCCGGTGGCCAGGTGCTGGGCGCTTACGAGGGCTTCAAATCCGGCCACGCGCTCAACAACAAGCTGGTGCGGGCGCTGATGGCCGACGCCACTGCCTGGGAATGGGTCAGCTTCGACTCGCCTGCCACCCCGGGTCCGGTCGAATACGCCACTCCGGCCTATGCCTGATTCCGTAGGCCGTTGAATTTAAAGATAAAAACGCCGCCACCCAAGGCGGCGTTGTTGTTTCCGGCGAAGACGACGCATTCAGTGTGCTTGAAAAGGCATCAAGGCCGGTTCGAGGTCACGGTTTTGTGAACCTGTTGGATCCGAAGCCTGAATTTAACGCCGTTTTAACAACAATCTAACGACAGGCCCCTGGATGGCCGCTAGGATGCGACCCGGCCCCCGAAATGTTTCACGCCGTGGTGACACGCGCGACGGGGAGCGGAGCCGGATGCTCCGTTGCCATCATGACCGTTTCTTCGGTTTGGAAGGAACGTCCTGCAGGCAAGCCAAGGCGTCGCGTAGCCCTTTGTGCGTGGCGGCTGAAACTGCGTGGGGTCCATTCCGGTTGTCGAGCGCTGGGGAGCGCGTGGGAGTGGGAGACGCAGTCTTGATGGTCACCTTGGTGGCCTTCAGCCCGATGGAACGGGCCGCGTCGAGCAACTGGGCTTCGGCAAGCCGCAACTTGGCATGCCAGACCGGGGATTCGACGAGAAAAACGAGGTGTTCCCCGTCCACATTGGCCAGCCGGCAGCGGCTGCGCAGAGGTGGCGGCAACTGGGGGCGCAACTGTCGGTCCAGCGCGTCGAGCCACAGGGCACGCCGCAGCGGGTTCCCGCTTTTGTCCGCCATTACCGCATCCAGCGCCGGTTTCGGTGCCGACGCGGGGCGAACGCTGGATTTCGGCTCAGACATGAAAACTCACTGATGGCATTCAAAAAGATCGTAATCAAAACGCGTGAAGGACAGGCCAAATCGTCGCCGATCACGCGTTTGCGGTTCTATTTCGAGGACCGCCCCCGCGCCCTGCTGGGCAGCGTGCTCGGGGTAGGCTGCATTATCGGCCTTGCTGGCGGCATTGGCGTCAGCGCGCTGAATGATTCCCGGCTGCAGGCCAAGGTCGAGCGCCAGGATGCGGAGCTGGCCAAGGTCAAGCGCGATGCGCAGACCCAGGTCAACGCGCTGGCGGCCCGTCTCGGCGAGCTGCAGGCCCAGGCCACCCGCCTCAACGCGCTCGGCGAACGGCTGACCCAGATGGGCAAGCTGGAGGATGGCGAGTTCGACTTCAACGAGACCCCCGGTCTCGGTGACGGTGACGCAGGCGGTCCGACCAGCGACATCCCGGTCAAGGACGTCAACGCCGACTTACAGGTGCTGGAGCAGCGCTTCGCTGCTTCAGGCCGCCAGTTGTCGGTGATGGAGTCGCTGATGTTTGACCACCAGCTGCAGCAGAACGCCGTGCCTTCGCGCATGCCGATCCGCAACAGCTACGTGACCTCCGGCTTCGGCACCCGTGCCGACCCGTTCGGCCGAGGCGCCGCCACCCACAAGGGCATGGACTTCCACGCCAAGGTCGGTGACCCGGTGATGGCCGTGGCCGAAGGCGTGGTCAGCTTCGCCGGCGTGAAGGGGGGCTACGGCAACGTGGTCGACGTCGACCACGGAAATGGCTACGTCACCCGCTACGCGCACAATTCCCGCCTGGTGGTGAAGGCCGGCGACCTGGTCCGTGCCGGCCAGGAAGTGGCCAAGGCTGGTTCCACCGGTCGTTCGACCGGCGCCCACGTGCACTTCGAGGTGTGGGAGAACGGCAACGTGGTCAACCCGCGCAAATTCCTCGGCGACGGCGGCAACACGCCGGTCGGCCGCATCAGCCGCGGTTGAACCCAACGCCGGGCATGGCCCGGCGCTACCGGCACGCCGTCGGATCCCGGCGGTAGCGCGGGGCCATGCCCCGCGAGCGCGAAGCGCGGCCGCCAGGACCCTGGTCCCGGCCGCCTGGACGACCGCAAAGGGTTGAAACCCCTCACGGCCGTCCCAAGCTACAATGGGTGTTGCCATCGACAGGGCGCCAGGCGCCCTGTTTCGTTTGCGGCGGACGGATCCCCAGGGGGAGGCCGGGCGTCGTGTCCATCCAACCCGGTTCCTTCAATGATCAACAGCCTGCTTACCCGCGTATTTGGCAGTCGTAACGAACGACAGCTGCGCCAGCTCAACCGCATCGTCGCCAAGATCAATGCGCTGGAGCCGGAGATCGAGAAGCTTTCCGACGAGCAGCTTCAGGCCAAGACGCCGGAGTTCAAGCAGCGCATTGCCGGTGGTGAAGCCCTGGACAAGGTGCTGCCGGAAGCGTTCGCGGTGTGCCGCGAAGCCGGCCGCCGCGTGCTGGGCATGCGCCATTACGATGTGCAGCTGATCGGCGGCATGGTGCTTCACCTGGGCAAGATCGCAGAAATGCGTACCGGTGAAGGCAAGACCCTGGTGGCGACCCTGCCGGTGTACCTCAACGCGCTGGAAGGCAAGGGCGTGCACGTGGTCACCGTGAACGACTACCTGGCCCGCCGCGACGCCGCGCAGATGGGCAAGCTGTACAACTGGCTGGGCCTGAGCGTGGGCGTGGTGTATCCGGGCATGCCGCACAGCGACAAGCGCGAAGCCTACGCTGCGGATATCACTTACGGCACCAACAACGAATTCGGTTTCGACTACCTGCGCGACAACATGGCGCTGTCCAAGGCCGACCGCTACCAGCGCGGCCTGCACTACGCCATCGTCGACGAAGTCGACTCCATCCTGATCGACGAAGCGCGTACCCCGCTGATCATCTCGGGCCCGGCCGACGATTCCCCGGAGCTGTACATCCGTGTCAACCGCGTCGTGCCGCACCTGGTCAAGCAGGAGAGCGAGGACGGCGAAGGTGATTTCTGGGTCGATGAGAAGGGCAAGCAGGTGCACCTGTCCGAAGCGGGCATGGAGCACGCCGAGCAGCTGCTGGTTGAAGCCGGCATCCTCAACGGCGAAACCGAAGGCCTGTACGCGGCGCAGAACCTGACCGTGGTCCACCATCTCAACGCCGCCCTGCGCGCGCACGCGATCTACCAGCGCGACGTTGACTACATCGTGCGCGACGGCGAAGTGGTCATCGTCGACGAGTTCACCGGGCGTACCCTGGCCGGCCGCCGCTGGTCCGATGGCCTGCACCAGGCGGTGGAAGCGAAGGAAGGCGTGCCGGTCCAGCGCGAGAACCAGACGCTGGCGAGCATCACCTTCCAGAACCTGTTCCGCATGTACAAGAAGCTGTCCGGCATGACCGGCACGGCCGATACCGAAGCCTTCGAGTTCCAGAGCATCTACGGCCTGGAAGTGGTGGTGATCCCGACCAACCGCCCGACCATCCGCAAGGACAGCCCGGACCAGGTGTTCCTCAACCGCAAGGGCAAGTTCAATGCGGTGCTGGCCGACATTGAAGAGTGCGCCAAGCGCGGCCAGCCGGTGCTGGTCGGTACCACCTCGATTGAAACTTCGGAAATGCTGTCCGAGCACCTGAGCAAGGCCGGTGTGAAGCACGAAGTGCTCAATGCCAAGCAGCACGACCGCGAAGCGACCATCGTCGCCAACGCCGGCCGTCCGGGCGCGGTGACCATCGCCACCAACATGGCCGGCCGTGGTACCGACATCGTGCTGGGCGGTTCGCTGGAAGCAGAGCTCCACGCGCTGGGCGAGGACGCGACCGACGAGCAGAAAGCCGCGGTCAAGGCCGACTGGCAGAAGCGCCACGAGGCAGTGAAGGCGGCGGGCGGCCTGCACATCGTCGGCACCGAGCGCCATGAGTCGCGCCGTATCGACAACCAGCTGCGTGGCCGTTCCGGCCGCCAGGGTGACCCGGGTTCGTCCCGCTTCTACCTGTCGCTGGAAGACAACCTGATGCGCATCTTCGCCTCCGACTGGGTGCAGAAGGCCATGCGCATGATGGGCATGAAGGAAGACGACGTCATCGAAGACCGCCTGGTCAGCCGCCAGATCGAGAAGGCGCAGCGCAAGGTCGAGGCCCACAACTTCGACATCCGCAAGAACCTGCTGGACTTCGACGACGTCAACAACGACCAGCGCAAGGTGATCTACGCCCAGCGCGACGAGCTGCTGGACGCCGAATCGGTGAAGGACAACGTCGACGGCATCCGCGACGACGTGATCTTCGACGTGGTGGCCCGCTTCGTGCCGCCGAACTCGATCGACGAGCAGTGGGACCTGCGAGGCCTGGAAGCGACCCTGGAGTCGGACTTCGGCCTGCAGATGTCGCTGACCGACCTGGTCAAGGAACACGAGGAGCTGGACGCCGAGGCGATTGCCGCCAAGGTGCAGGAACGCGTCAACCAGCACTTCGCCGAGAAGGAAGCCGGCGTGGGCGAAGAGACCATGCGCGCGCTGGAGAAGCACGTGATGCTGACCGTGCTGGACCAGAGCTGGAAGGAGCACCTGGCGCGCATGGATTACCTGCGCCAGGGCATCTACCTGCGTGGTTACGCGCAGAAGCAGCCGAAGCAGGAATACAAGAAGGAAGCCTTCGAGCTGTTCTCGGACATGCTGGAAAACGTCAAGCGCGAAGTGGTGACCCTGCTGTCGCGCGTGCGCATCCGCAGCGACGAGGAAGTGCAGGCGCTGGAAGCGGCCGAACGCCAGCAGGCCGAAGCCCGCCTGAGCCAGTCGCAGTTCCAGCACCAGGACGTGGGCGGCTACAGCGCCGACGAGGAAGCCGCGCAGGTGCAGGCTGCCCAGCAGGGCGTGGCGCAGATGCAGCGCGACGAGCCGAAGATCGGCCGCAACGATCTGTGCCCGTGCGGCAGTGGCAAGAAGTACAAGCACTGCCACGGCCAGCTGAGCTGATGCCGAAGAGCCCCGCGAAAGCGGGGCTTTTCGTTTGTGGCAGGGGAGTTGCAGCGGATCCGTGATTGCGCCGGCCGCCCTGTTCTGGGCATGCTTCCTCCATGCCTTCCCCCACCCGATCGATCCATGTCGTGGCCGCCGTCATCACCGACGCCCGTGGCCGCGTGCTGCTCAACCGCCGTACCGAGAACCGCGACATGGCCGGCCTGTGGGAGTTTCCCGGCGGCAAACGCGAATCCGGCGAGACCTCCGAACAGGCGCTGGTGCGCGAGCTGCGCGAGGAACTGGGCATCGAGGCCGATGTCGGCGAGTGGCTGATGGATGTGCCGCAGCGCTATCCGGACAAGCACCTGACCCTGGAGGTGCGCCACGTGCGCAGCTGGAAGGGGACACCGCGTGGGCGGGAGGGCCAGGCGATCACTTGGGTGGCGCCGGACAAGCTGGGCCGCTATTCAATGCCGCCGGCAGACCTGCCGGTGGTGGCCGCCCTGCGCCAGCCCGACAGCTACCTGATCACCCCGGCGCCGGCCGATGATGAGGGCGGTGTGCAGCATTGGCATGAACAGCTGCAGCGCGTGGTGGCTGCGGGCCAGCAGCGCATCCAACTGCGGTTGCCGACGGCCCATCCGCAGCGGCAGGCGATGGTCGAGCAGGTCGTGCGTGCGCATCGCCGCAGCGGCGTGCAATGGTTGCTCAACCGCGATATCGAACTGGCGCGTGCGTTGGGCGTGGGCGTGCACCTGGGCAGCGAACAGCTGCTGCAGCTGTCGCAGCGCCCGCTACCCCAAGGCCAGCTGGTGGCTGCATCCTGCCACGACCTGCAGCAACTGCAGGCCGCACAACAGTTGGGCTGCGACTTCGCTGTGCTGGGCCCGGTGCAGGCCACGCCCAGCCATCCAGATGCCGTGCCGATGGGTTGGGATGCCTTCGCCGAGCTGCGCGCGCAGGTGTCACTGCCGATCTACGCGCTGGGTGGCATGGGCAGTGGCCACATCAGTGAGGCGCGTCGCCATGGCGGGCAAGGCATTGCCGCCATTCGCGGGCTGTGGCCGGAGTGAGCCGGCATGCGGGGTCAGATCCCTGCGCAGCAGGGCTCTGACCCCTCCCGATCACAACGTGATCCAGAAACACCCGTACTGCCGCCGTAATCCCACCACCGTCGAGGCACGCGCCACGCTGCCTGGCAGGGTCTGCTCCAGGCGCAGGCCGACCGGATGGCGAACAGCCGTCGGCTCAGGGGCGGATCCCTGCGCAGCAGGGCCCTGGCCCTCGTCAGTCACTGCGTCCTGGCCCTGTCCTGGATACACCGGCACGACGTCCACCAGCGGCCGCCGCACCAGCGATTCCAGTTGACCGAGGATTCGCTGCGCGCCCGCATCGGAGACCGCGCCCCACAGGTACAGCGAGGACAGCCGGTTCACATCATTGCTGACGATGCCGTTGCGCAATGCGTCCACCAGTTCACTCAGCCGCCGCGGGCAGCGTGCCCCCAGGGTATCGCGCTGCAGGATGTTGCCGCTGGGCGCAGGCGGTGGCACCCGCGACCGCGCACCCACACTGTCGCAAGGTCGGTCGGTATACACGCTTTGGCCCTGCGCATCGGTACAGCGGTTCAGGCGCATGGACTGTGCCTGGGCGACGCTCGGCAGCACGCACAGCGGCAGCAGCAACAGCAGGAAGGAAAGCCGGATCATTCCTGCAGGGTAGCGCCGATCACGCTTGCGCGTCGTGCTCTCAGCCCTGCAGCAGCTTCAGCACCGAGGTGGTCGGCTTGGCCAGGTTCAGGGTGTAGAAGTGCAGGCCGGGTGCGCCGCCCTCGATCAGGCGCTGGCACAGCCGGGCCACCACTTCCGTGCCGAATGCACGCACCGACTCCGCATCATCGCCATAGGCCTGCATCTTGCGACTGATCCAGCGCGGAATCTCCGCACCACACTGTTCGGAGAAGCGGCGCAGCTGGCTGAAGTTGGCGATCGGCATGATGCCCGGCGTGATCGGCACCTGCACGCCCAGCCGCCGCACTTCATCGACGAAATGGAAGTACGCGTCCGGATTGAAGAAATACTGGGTGATGGCCGCATCGGCACCGGCATCGATCTTGGCCTTGAAGTGCTTCAGGTCAGCCAGTGAATCGGAGGCCTGCGGATGCGTCTCCGGATACGCGCCCACTTCGATGTGGAACGCATCGCCGTGCTCGGCGCGGATGAAGGCGATCAGTTCGGCGGCATAGCGCATGTCGCCGGGAAAGCCCATGCCCGAGGGCAGGTCGCCACGCAGCGCGACCAAGCGGCGGCAGCCGATGGCGCGGTACAGCTTGAGCAGCTCGCGGATCTCCTGGCGGGTGCCGCCCACGCATGACAGGTGCGGCGCCGCATCGAACCCATGGTGCTGGTTGAGGTGGCGCACGGTCTCGGAGGTGTAGCTCAGGGTCGAGCCACCGGCGCCGAAGGTACACGACACGTACTCGGGGGCGTAGTCCTTCAGCTTGGCCGCAGCACGGTCCAGCTGGCTGCGCTGTTCGTCGGTCTTGGGCGGATAGAACTCGAAGCTGATGGCGGTCATGGCGCGGATGGCGGCGGTCGGTGCGAAGCAGTATATCTCTTCATCAAGATGGATGCTTGAAGATTGCGTGAGGGCCAGCCGTCCCCAACCCGCGACCGTTCGCCCCGCCGTCCGGCCGCTGCTCCGAAATCGCAACCGGCATGCGTCGGCCGGGCCCACGCTGCTCCCATCCCGGCAGCACCCACCCGATGAAGGAGCAGACGATGAAGATCTTCCTGGCACTCTGGTACGCAATGAAGGCGCTGGCCCGGCTGGCGATGATCGGCATGGCAATGGCGGTGCTCGGCTCCGGTTCGGCCCATGCGGCGGCCGCCACCGGCACCGGGAAGGTGCAGGTCGAGGTGGTCGGCAAGGGCCGTCCGCTGCTGATGATCCCCGGCCTGAACAGCAGCGCCGAGGTCTGGCGCGAGACCTGCCTGGCGCTGAAGGACGTGCAGTGCCATCTGGTGCAGCCGCCGGGCTTTGCCGGCGCTGCGCCTGCCGACCCGCGCCCGGCCGAATTCCTGACGGCGATGCGCGGACAGCTGCTGGCCTACCTGCACGACCAACAGCTGGGCCCGGTGGTGGTGATCGGCCACAGTCTTGGCGGCCTGCTGGGGCTGCAGGTGGCGCAGGCCGAGCCGAAGGCGGTCAGCGCACTGGTGGTGGTCGATGCATTGCCGTTCCTGCCGGCCGCGCGTGACCCGAACGCCACCGCAGACAGCGTGCGGCCGATGGCCGACCAGCTGCGCAAGGGCATGCTCGCCGCCGATGTCGCGCAGTGGCAGGCGCAGCTGAAAGCCGGCCTGCCGGGCATGACCCGCGATCCGCAGCGGCAGGCCGAACTGGGGCGCTGGGGCGAAGCCAGCGACCGCCAGACCACCGCTGACGCCATGCATGCGGTGATGACCACTGACCTGCGCGACAGCATCGCCTCGATCACCGCACCGACACTGGTGCTGGGCAACTGGGCCGGCTACCAGCCGATGGGCGGCACCGAGGACAGCACGCGCGCGGTGTTCCAGGCGCAGTACGCGAAACTGCAGGGCGTGCAGATCGCGATGAGCGCGCAGGGTTTCCACTTCCTGATGTGGGATGATCCGCGCTGGCTGCAGGAGCAGGTGCAGCGTTTCCTCGCCGCGCACCCCTGACCCTTGTCCTCGCCGAGAGCCCGCATGGACGCCACCACCTCATCCCGCCATTTCTGGACGCTCAATGCATTGGCATGGGCGGGTTATGCGATGTACGGGCTGTGGGCGGGGATGCGGATCGGCGGCGGCGTGGTATTCAGCGGCATCGTGTTGATCACCGTCAGCGTGGCCGCCTGCCTGTGGCTGTGCAGCGGCATGCTGCGCGCGGTGGCGCTGCGCCAGCGCTGGTGGGAGGGGAGCCTGGGCAGCCTGGTGTTGAAATTGGCCGCCGGTGTGGTGGCCGGTGCCAGCGTCGCACAGGCGATGACGGCGGCGTTGCTGCTGCCGGCGCTGGCACTGGGCTGGGTGCAGCTGCCCGGTGGCCACGCGGATTACCGATGGTCTTCGCTGCTGGTGTACTGGATGAACACCGCGCTGTTCCTGCTGATGTGGACCGGCCTATGGGCCGGCCTGCACGGTCTGCGCCGGGCGCGCCACAGTGAACTGGCCCGGCTGCGAGCCGAAGCAGAACGCAGCGCGCTGGAGCGCGATGCACTGCGTGCACGGCTCAACCCGCATTTCATGTTTAATGCGCTGAACAACCTGCGCGCGCTGATCCTGGAAGACCCCGAGCGCGCCCGCGACATGGTCACGCGCCTGTCGCGCACGCTGCGCCAGGCGCTGGCGCACAACCGCAGTGAGCAGGTCACGCTGGCCGAAGAACTGGCGGTCGTGGACGACTACCTGGCCATCGAGGCAGTCCACTTCGAACAGCGCCTGCAGGTGAACCGGCAGATCGATGCCGACGCCCTGCAGGCACAGCTGCCGGCGATGGCGCTGCAGCTGCTGGTGGAAAACGCGATCAAGCATGGCATCGCCAGCCGCCCGGGCGGCGGCGGGATAGAGATCCGGGCCACGCTGGACAATGACGTACTGCGCCTGCAGGTGGACAATCCGCTGGGCGGCGCCAACGAGCCCACCCATGGCCATGGCGTCGGCCTTGCCTACCTGCGTGCGCAGCTTGGCACGCAGGGGAGTTTCATGTTGCAGCCGGTCGGCGACCGCATGCAGGCCCTGCTGGAGATTCCGCAATGAGTGCCATGCTGCGTGTGTTGATCGTTGATGATGCACGGCTGGCGCGCCAGGAGCTGCGCACGCTGTTGTCGGCGCTGCCGTGGGTGCAGTGCGTGGGCGAGGCCGACGATGTGCCCGCTGCACGCGAGGCGATCGCCACACTGGCCCCGGACCTGGTGCTGCTGGATGTACAGATGCCCTCCGGCAGCGGCTTCGATGTGCTGGATGGGTTGGAGGCGGTGCCGGCGGTGGTGTTCGTTACTGCCTACGACACCTACGCGGTGCGCGCCTTCCAGGCCAATGCGCTGGACTATCTGGTGAAGCCGGTCGAGGCGCCGCGCTTGCTGGAAGCGTTGCAGCGGGCGCGCCAGCGCGAGGTGGTGGCGGGCGAAACGCCGGAGCCGCGCAGCACGCTGGGCGCGCAGGACCAGGTGTTCGTGCGCGAGGGCGAACGCTGCTGGTTCGTCGCGGTCTCGGAGATCCGTCGGCTGGTGGTGGATGGCAACTACACACGGCTATGGTTCCGCGACCAGAACGCCCTGCTGACCCGCAGCCTGATCGCGCTGGAAGCACGCCTGCCGCCGGAGTTGTTCTTCCGCGCCAACCGCAACACGCTGGTCAACCTGCGCCGCATTCGTGGCGTGACGCCCAGCATTGCAGATGGCTACGACCTGACGCTGGACGACGGCAGCGAGGTGGAGGTATCGCGGCGGCAGGCACGTGAACTGCGCGAGCGGATGGCGTTATAGGGGCTGCCAGCAGTTACCCTGTGCAGCAGAACTCCTGATCACACCTGAGCCATGTCCATCGTCCTCACCGATTTCGCCCGTCCCCGCCTGTTCCCGCGCGTGCCGCGCGGCAACACCATCCAGGACTGCACTGCCGAGCAGTTCGAGGCACACCTCAATGCGCACGCACCGCTGAAGGTGCTCGACGGCTACGCCCCGTTCTGCAAGCTGTTCGTCTACGAGAACTGGACCAGCACGCGCTGCCTGACGGTGCCGGTCACCGAGGCCAACCGCCACCTGCTGCGCAGTGGTTACGAAGCGCGCAACCGCGAGGAATTGCCGGTGCTGGTGCGTTGGTTCGAGGGCGTGGAATCGCCGCGTGCGAACTATCTGGTGGTGATCCTGTACAGCGCCGAGCAGCTGGCCAGGGAAGGTTCGCCGATCGAGGCCGACTGGGGCATCGTCGGCTGCATCTACACCGCCGAACCGGAAGAGGTGCCAATGGCGCCGATCACGATGATGCGCAATGCGCTGGGCGTGGAGGAGGGCGGCTCCGGCGTGCCGCTGGACCGTGAGGCGTACCGGCGTTCTGTCGAGTTCTGGGAGAACAACGCGAACTGGCGGCCGTGAGCAATATTTGCCATCCACGCATCGCGTGAATGTGCGGACCGCAGTAGAGCCACGCCATGCGTGGCTGCTTGGCCTTCAGGCAGCTTTCCATTCCCACCACGGGTAATGGTACTCGCGGTCGATGGCCTGCCAATGCTGGCCGCATTGCGTGCAGGCAACGGTGTGGCAATCGCCCCAACCATCCTCGGCCTCCTGCAACGAGAGCAGCTGCATCTGCCCTTGTTCGATCAGGCGACGCGGATCGAAGAACGGGTAGCCGGGGTTGAGCGCACACAGGCATCCCTTACGCGCCTGCCAGTAGCGTAGCCGTTGCAGGCCCGCCTTGAGGTGTGCCTGGTTGCTGATCAGCATGCCGCCCAGGGCGATGCCCTCGCAGCTGCGTTCGATCAGGTCGACATGTGTGGCCAACGCGTCCAACGATGAGGCACTGAACAGCCGTGCGACGCTACGTGCGGCATCGGTGATGCGCGTTGCGTCGCGCGACAACAGGTCCTGCAGCAGCACGTCGGCCTGTGCATCGTCGAGCCGGGGAATCGGTGCTGCAGACCACGGCCAGCGCATCAGCGTGACTTGCCGATGGCAGCGTAGTGGCCGGCGGTGAGGCGCAGCAGGTCAGCCGGAGCCAGTTCCACTTCCAGGCCGCGGCGACCGGCGCTGACATGCAGCGCGGGCAATGCCTGAGCGCTGGCATCCAGGAAGGTGCGCAGGCGTTTCTTCTGCCCGAGCGGGCTGATGCCACCGACCAGGTAACCGGTCGCGCGCTGCGCGGCGTCAGCAGCAGCCATCTCGCACTTCTTGCAGTCGGCCGCTTCGGCCAGTGCCTTCAGGTCCAGCTGGCCGGCCACCGGTACGATCGCCACCAGCAGTTCGTGTGTCTCGGTGCTGGCCAGCAGGGTCTTGAACACCTGGGCTGGATCGAGGCCGAGCTTGTCCACGGCTTCGCCGCCATAGGATTCGGCGTGGGCGTCGTGCACGTAGCTGCGCACGGTGTGGGCGATCTTCTCGCGCTTGAGCAGGTTGATGGCCGGGGTCATGGCTGCATCGTAGCGCGCGCTGGGCGCGTTGCCTTGACCGAGGCTACTGCGGGTGGATGCGCGGCGGTGGCGCGCCAATGCAGAACGGGCGCCCGAAGGCGCCCGTTCCGTTCTTTGCATGCACCGGTAGTGCCGGCCGCTGTCCGGCACCCTGAAGGCATCAGTAGCGGTAGTGGTCCGGCTTGAACGGGCCTTCCACCGGCACGCCGATGTAGTCGGCCTGTTCCTGGGTCAGGGTGGTGAGCTTCACGCCGATCTTTTCCAGGTGCAGGCGCGCCACTTCCTCGTCCAGCTTCTTCGGCAGCAGGTACACCTTCTTCTCGTAGCTGTCCTTGTTCGCCCACAGGTCGATCTGTGCCAGGGTCTGGTTGGCGAAGCTGTTGGACATCACGAAGCTCGGGTGGCCGGTGGCGCAGCCCAGGTTCACCAGGCGGCCTTCGGCCAGCAGGAAGATCGCGTTGCCGTTCGGGAAGATGTACTTGTCCACCTGCGGCTTGATGTTGACGTGCTTGATGCCCGGGTAGGACACCAGTGCGTCGACCTGGATCTCGTTGTCGAAGTGGCCGATGTTGCAGACGATGGCTTGGTCCTTCATCGCGCTCAGGTGCTCGATGCGGATGATGTCGCGGTTGCCGGTGGTGGTGACGTACAGGTCGGCACGGCCCAGGGTCGATTCGATGGTGTTGACTTCATAGCCTTCCATCGCCGCCTGCAGGGCGCAGATCGGGTCGATCTCGGTGACGATCACGCGCGCACCGTAGGCACGCAGCGAGGCCGCGCAGCCCTTGCCGACGTCGCCGTAGCCGCAGACCACGGCCACCTTGCCGGCCAGCATAACGTCCATCGCGCGCTTCAGGCCGTCGGCCAGCGACTCGCGGCAGCCGTACAGGTTGTCGAACTTGCTCTTGGTGACCGAGTCGTTGACGTTGATCGCCGGGATCAGCAGGGTGCCGGCTTGGGCCAGCTGGTACAGGCGGTGCACGCCGGTGGTGGTCTCCTCGGAGACACCCTTCCAGTCCTTGACCACGCGGCCCCAGTAACCGGGGCGCTCCTTGGCCACGCGCTTGAGCAGGTTCTTGATGACCTGTTCTTCGTGCGAGGCGGAGGCGGTGTTGACCCAGTCGCTGCCGTTTTCCAGCTCGTAGCCCTTGTGGATCAGCAGGGTCACGTCACCGCCGTCGTCCACGACCAGCTCCGGGCCGGTCAGGGTGCCATCGGCCAGGGTGAAGGTCAGCGCGTCCAGGGTGCAGTCCCAGTACTCTTCCAGGGTCTCGCCCTTCCAGGCAAACACCGGGGTGCCGGTGGCGGCAATGGCGGCGGCCGCGTGGTCCTGGGTCGAGAAGATGTTGCACGAGGCCCAGCGCACGTCGGCGCCGATGTCCTTCAGGGTCTCGATCAGCACGGCGGTCTGGATGGTCATGTGCAACGAGCCGGTCACGCGCACGCCCTTCAGCGGCAGCTCGGCCTGGTACTTGCGGCGGATCGACATCAGGCCCGGCATTTCGTGCTCGGCGATGTCCAGTTCCTTGCGGCCCCAGTCGGCCAGCGTGATATCGCGGATCTTGTAATCACCTTCGGTGGAGAAGGTCTTGGCAACAGCGTTCATTCGTGTGCTCCGGTTGTGGACGAGCGGGTGCTCGCATCTAGCCGGGCGCCGTTGTTACAAAGCCACCTTACCGAGCCTGGCCGGGCCTCGTGGGATCCGGTCGCAGCGCCCCTCGGCAGGGGAGAACCCCCATTATATCGCGGCCCCGGCATGACATCGGCATGACCCAACCATCGGCAGATGGGGCCGCGTGCACGGCCTGTTAAGGTCGGTGTTTTCACGCATCACACAGGTGGAACGATGAGCATGCACGCGCGCCGTACGCGGCGGTGGACCGGCCTGGTCCTGTCGATGGGGCTGCTGGCGGTGGCCCCGCTGGCCTGGGCGGCCGCCTCGCAGCCAGCTCCGGCGCAGGCGCAGGGCGTCAATGGCTACGAACTGCCATCGGCCGCACTGCAGGCAGTGGTCGACGCCCCGCGCGCGCCGTCGCTGTTCCTGTCGCCGCGCCGCGACGTGGCCGCGATGATGCAGATGCCGTCGCTGCCGTCGATCCAGGTGGTGGCGCAGCCGGAACTGAAGCTGGCTGGCCTGCGCATCAACCCGCGCACGTTCTCCGACAGCCGCTTCAGCTTCGGCGAGAAGCTGTGGCTGATGAACGTGGCCGACGGCAAGGAGCGGCAGATCAGCGGCCTGCCGGCCAAGCTGTCGATCGCCAGTGTGATGTGGTCGCCGGACCAGAAGTGGCTTGCCTTCAACCAGGTCGACGCTGCCAGTGGCGCCAATGAACTGTGGCTGGTGGACGTGGCCGGCGGCAGTGCCCGCCGCCTGGTTGCCGGCCTGAACACGGTGATCGGCAGCGGCTACCAGTGGCTGCCGGACAGCCGCGGCCTGGTGGTGTTCACCCGCCCGGCCAACCTCGGTGCGGCCCCGCCCGCCGATGGCATTCCGACCGGCCCGGCCGTGCAGCAGACCAGCCAGGGCGGCGGCGTGGTGTCGATCCGTACCTACCAGGACCTGCTGAAGAACGAGGCCGACGCACGCCAGTTCGACTACTACGCCACTACCCAGCCAATGGAAGTCGGCCTGGATGGCAGCACCCGCGCGATCGGCGCGGCCGGCATCTTCATGGGCTTCTCGGTGTCGCCGGATGGCCGCTTCGTGCTGCGCCAGCCGGTGCAGCGCCCGTACTCCTACGTGGTGCCGGTGAGCAGTTTCCCGCGCCGCATTGAAGTGATCGACCGTGCCAGCGGCAAGCTGGTGCACACCGTCGCCGTTCGCCCGCTGGTGGAAGGGCTGCCGACCGGCAACGATGCCGAAGTGACCGGCGTGCGCGACATCAGCTGGCGCGGTGATGCCGACGCCACCCTCGTCTGGGCCGAAGCGCAGGACGGCGGCGACCCGAACAGGGACGCCAGGGTGCGCGATGCGGTGCTGATGCAGGCCGCGCCGTTCGACAAACCGCCGGTCACCCTGGCCCAGCTTGGCAGCCGCCTGGCCGGCATCAGCTGGGGCCGCGGTGACCTGGCCCTGCTGACCGAATCGTGGTGGAAGACCCGCAGGACCAAGACCTGGCTGATCGCCCCGGACAACGCCGGTGCCGAGCCGCGCCTGCTGTGGGATCGTGACGCGCAGGACCGCTATGCCGATCCGGGCCGGCCGCTGCTGGCCAGTGACGAGCGGGGTCGTTCGCTGCTGCAGACCAGCCCCGATGGCAGCAGCCTGTACCTGGCCGGTGCCGGTGCTTCGCCGGAAGGCGACCGTCCGTTCGTGGACCGCTTCGACATCGCCACGGGCAAGGCAACGCGCCTGTTCCACTCGCAGGCGCCGAGCTATTCGCTGCCGGTGGCGTTGCTGGACGACCAGGCCAGCTCGCTGCTGCTGAGCCGCGAGAGCCCGGATGAGCCGGCCAACTTCTACGTGCAGTCGCTGGCCGATGCCGGTGCTGCACCGCGCGCGCTGACACGTTTCGCGCACCCGCTGCCGCAGTTGAAGGGCGTGCAGAAGGAGCAGATCCGCTACAAGCGCAAGGATGGGGTCGACCTGACCGCGACCCTGCTGCTGCCGCCGGGCTACGACCCCAAGCGGGACGGCCCGCGGCCGCTGCTGATGTGGGCCTACCCGGGTGAGTTCAAGAGCGCGGCTGCGGCCAGCCAGGTGACCGATTCGCCGTACCGCTTCAACGCGGTCAGCTACTGGGGCCCGCAGGCGTTCCTGGCCAAGGGCTATGTGGTGCTGGCCAGCCCGTCGATGCCGATCATCGGTGAGGGCGACAAGGAGCCGAACGACACCTACATCGAACAGCTGGTGGCCAACGCGCAGGCAGCGGTGGATGAGGTGGTGCGCCGTGGCGTGACCGATCGCGATCACATCGCCATCGGCGGCCATTCCTACGGTGCGTTCATGACCGCCAACCTGCTGGCACACACCCGCCTGTTCAAGGCCGGCATCGCCCGCAGCGGCGCCTACAACCGCACGCTCACCCCGTTCGGCTTCCAGGCCGAGGAACGCAACTACTGGCAGGCACAGGAGGTCTACCAGAAGATGGCGCCTTTCAACTACGCCGACAGGATCAAGGATCCGATCCTCTTCATCCACGGCGTGGACGACAACAACTCCGGCACCTTCCCGATCCAGAGCGAGCGCATGTTCGCCGCGGTGAAGGGCCTGGGTGGCACCGCGCGGCTGGTGATGCTGCCGAACGAATCGCATGCCTACCGCGCACGCGAATCGATCATGACCATGCTGGCCGAGAGCGAGCGCTGGCTGGAGCAGACCATTGGCCCGGCCGAGCAGGGCAAGGCGAAGAAGAAGCGCTGATACGTGCATGAGGGTGGCCGCTGCAACAGCGGCCGCCTGTGCGGCTGCGCCGCCGCCCGAGCATGGGCTCGGGCGCTACACGGTGTCACGCGCCATGACGCTTGTAGAGCCGAGCCCATGCTCGGCTGCGTCCGCCATGGATACGTGCAGATGAAACCATTTTTGCATCGCAGCACGCTGCCCGTTCTGGTTTAGGCTTGGGGTCTGGATCCGTTGACCGAGGCCTGTGCGTCGCCGATGAACGAGTACCGCAGCAGCATCGAGTTTGCTTCTCCCGATCTTCCTCTTCGCGATGACGTGCGCCGGCTCGGCGCGCTGGTCGGCGACCTGCTGGTTGAACAGGTCTCCGCCGCTTTCCTCGACGATGTCGAGGACGTGCGCACCCGCGCCATCGCCCGCCGCGAGAACCAGGCGGCGTTGTCCGAGCTGGCCGAAGGGCTGGCCGGGCGCACGCCGCAGCAGGCCGAGACCATGGTGCGGGCGTTCAGCACCTATTTCCAGGTGGTCAACATCGCCGAGCGCGTGCATCGCATCCGCCGCCGCCGTGACTACCAGCGTGCCGGTACCGCAGGGGCGCAGCCCGATGGCCTGCAGGATGCGCTGCAGCACCTGAAGGCGCAGGGCGTGACGCTGGACGAGCTGGCGCAATGGCTGCCGCGCATCGACATCGAACCGGTGTTTACCGCGCACCCGACCGAAGCGGTGCGCCGCGCGCTGCTGGAGAAAGAGCAGCTGATGGTGGCCAGCCTGGTCGACAACCTTGATGGCCAGCGCACGCCGGGGGAAGCGGCCGCCGATGCCGCGCGCTTCCGCATGGCGCTGACCGCTTCGTGGCAGACCACCGATTCCTCGCCGGTGCGGCCCACCGTGGACGACGAGCGCGAGCACGTCGGCTTTTATCTGGTACAGGTGCTGTACCGGGTGATCCCGGTGCTGTACGAATCGCTGCAGCAGGCGCTGCGCGATACCTTCGGCGAAGAACTGCCGCTGCCGCGCCTGCTGCGCTTCGGCACCTGGGTGGGCGGCGACATGGACGGCAACCCGAACGTGGATGCCACCACCATCCGCAACACGCTGGATGCACAGCGGCAGGCAGTGCTGGGGCGCTACCAGAAGGAACTGCTGCAGCTGGCCAGCCTGCTCAGCCAGTCTACCGAGCGAGTGGGCGTGAGTGATGCGTTGCAGGCACGCGTGGCGCAGTACCAGCAGCTGCTGCCGCAGGTGCAGTCGCGCCCGCGCCATGCCGACATGCCGTACCGCCTGCTCAACGACCGCATGCGCGCACGCCTGCAGGCCACGCTGGATGATGGCAGCGGCGCCTACGCCGGCCCCGCCGAACTGATCGACGATCTGCAGCTGATCCTCGACAGCCTGCGCGCCAATCGCGGCGAACATGCCGGCGGCTTTGCCGTGCAGCGTCTGCTGTGGCGGGTGAAGACGTTCGGCTTCCATCTGGCGCGGCTGGATGTGCGCCAGGAATCGAGCGTGCATGCGCGTGCGCTGGCCACGGTGCTGGGCAGTGACGTAGCGTGGGACGATCTCGATGCCGTGGGGCGTGCGCGCCTGCTGGCGCCGCATGCGAGTGGTGACACGCCGTTGCCGAAGGGCGACGACGAAGGCAACCAGCGGCTGGATGCGGTGTTTGCCGCGCTGGCTGATGCACGCGCACGCCATGGCGGCGATGCACTGGGCAGTTACATCATTTCGATGGCGCACGACCGCAGCGACGTGCTGGCGGTACTGGCGCTGGCGCGGCGTGGTGGCCTGGTCGACGCCGATGACACGGTGCCGCTGGACATCGCGCCGCTGTTTGAAACCGTGGATGACCTCAAGCGTGGCACGGCCACCCTGCGTGACCTGCTGGCCGACCCGGTCTACCGCGCCCATCTGCGTGCGCGCGACGACGTGCAGATGGTGATGCTCGGCTATTCGGACAGCAGCAAGGACGGTGGCATCGCCGCCTCGCGCTGGGGCCTGCAGCGCGCGCAGGTGGAACTGCTGGAGGTGGCGGCCGAGGCGGGCATCCGCCTGACCTTCTTCCATGGCCGTGGCGGCTCGATCAGCCGTGGCGGGGGGAAGACCACGCACGCGGTCGATGCGTCACCGCGCGGCAGCATCGATGGCCGCCTGCGGGTGACCGAGCAGGGCGAAGTGATCCATCGCAAATATGGTATCCGCGCGCTGGCCCTGCGCTCGCTGGAACAGGCCACCGGTGCGGTGCTGCGCGCCAGCCTGCGCCCGCGTGCCGCCGAGCCGCGCGAGGATGCGTGGCGGCCGGTGATGGACGCGGTGTCATCGGCCAGCAGCGAGGTGTATCGCGCCTTTGTTGGCCAGGCCGGCTTCATGGACTACTTCCGTACCGCCACACCCATCGACGTGATCGAGCGGATGACGCTGGGCTCGCGTCCTTCGCGCCGGCTCGGCCAGGATGCGGCACTGGGCAACCTGCGTGCGATTCCCTGGGTGTTTGCCTGGAGCCAGGCGCGTGCCGTCATTCCCGGCTGGTACGGCGTGGGCAGCGGCCTGCAGGCGGCGGTGGACGCTGGCCATGAAGAGACCCTGCGCGAAATGGCGCGTGACTGGCCGTTCTTCCGCACCTTCCTGGACGACATCGCGATGGTGCTGTCCAAGGGCGATATCACCATCGCCGAGCAGTTCTCGCTGTTGTCTGGCGACCTGCACGGGCGCTTCTTCCCGCAGGTACAGCGCGAACTGGAACTTACCCGGCACTGGCTGCTGGCGCTGATGGACCAGAAGACGCTGCTGGACCATGATGCGCGGCTGGCGCTGTCGATCCGCCTGCGCAATCCCTACGTCGATCCGATCAGCGTGCTGCAGGTGGATCTGCTGCAGCGCTGGCGGGCCAGCGGGCGCGAGGATGACGAGCTGCTGCGCGCGCTGGTGGCGTGCGTGAACGGTGTTTCGCAGGGGGTGCAGAACACGGGTTGATGCGTATCCGCCGGGCATGGCCCGGCGCTACCTGCCTCGGTGGGTGCGGGGCGTGCCCCGCACACCCTCACTCCTCCGGCGACGGAGGATTCGATGCCAGCAGTTCCAGGTGGCGCTGTTCCATTTCCTGGCGCAGTTGGCGGCGGATCAGCGCTGCGGCCTGGCGGCGCTTCTCGTCCGAGGTGACCGGCTGCAATGTTGGCACCGGCGTCGGCCGGCCTTCCTCATCCACGGCCACCATCGTGAAGAAACAGCTGTTGGCGTGGCGCACGCTGCGCTTGAGGATGTCTTCGGCCACCACCTTGATGCCGATCTCCATCGACGAGGTGCCGGTATGGTTCACCGAGGCCAGGAAGGTGACCAGCTCGCCCACCGCGATGGGCTGGCGGAACATCACCTGGTCCACCGACAGGGTGACCACATAGCTGCCGGCGTAGCGGCTGGCACAGGCATAGGCGACCTGGTCGAGCAGCCTCAGGATCGCGCCACCGTGGACCTTGCCGGAGAAATTGGCCATGTCCGGCGACATCAGCACGGTCATGGACAGCTGGTGGGTTTTCAGTTCGGTCGACATGGGCCGATTGTATCGGCGTGGCGTAGCTCTTGTAGAGCCGAGCCCATGCTCGGCTGCTCTTGTCGCAAGAAAAAGAAAGCCGAGCATGGGCTCGGCTCTACAGAAAGCAGAAGGGCCGCGTGAGCGGCCCTTCGTGTTTCTTACTTCAGCTTCGCATCGGCGCGCAGGGCGGCGGCGCGGTCGGTCTTCTCCCAGGAGAAGGCCGTGGCGTTGACGGTCTCGCCTTCGCCGTTGAGGTAGCTGAACTCCTTCGGCTTGCGGCCGAAGTGGCCGTAGGCCGCAGTCTGCTGGTACATCGGGTGGATCAGGTCCAGCATCTTGATGATGCCGTACGGGCGCAGGTCGAAGTGCTTGCGGATCAGCTTCTCGATCTTGTCATCGCTGATCTTGCCGGTGCCGAAGGTGGTGACCGAGATCGAGGTCGGCTCGGCCACGCCGATGGCGTAGGAGACCTGCACTTCGCAGCGGTCGGCCAGGCCGGCAGCAACCACGTTCTTGGCGACGTAGCGGGCCGCGTAGGCAGCCGAACGGTCGACCTTGGACGGGTCCTTGCCGGAGAACGCGCCACCACCGTGACGGGCCCAGCCGCCGTAGGTGTCGACGATGATCTTGCGGCCGGTCAGGCCACAGTCGCCCACCGGGCCGCCGATCTCGAACTTGCCGGTCGGGTTGATGTGGAACTTGGTGCCCTTGTGCAGCCACTTGGCCGGCAGCACCGGCTTGATGATTTCTTCGCGGACGGCCTCGATGAGGTCCTTCTGCTTGATGCCCGGGGCGTGCTGGGTCGACAGGACCACGGCGTCGATGGCCGAGACCACGCCGTTTTCATAGCGCAGGGTGACCTGGCTCTTGGCGTCCGGGCGCAGCCACGACAGCGGCGAGTTCTTCTTCTTGCGGATCTTGGCCTGCTGCTCGACCAGGCGGTGCGACAGGTGGATCGCGGCCGGCATGTAGCTGTCGGTCTCGTTGGTGGCATAGCCGAACATCAGGCCCTGGTCGCCAGCGCCCATTTCTTCCGGCTTCTTGCGGTCCACGCCCTGGGCGATGTGCGGCGACTGCTTGCCGATCAGGTTCAGCACGCCGCAGGTGGCGCCGTCGAAGCCGACGTCGGAGCTGTCGTAGCCGATGTCCGTGATGACCTTGCGGGTCAGCGCTTCCAGGTCGATCCAGGCGCTGGTGGTGATTTCACCGGCCACGATGGCAACGCCGGTCTTGACCATGGTCTCGCAGGCCACGCGGGCACGCTGGTCCTGGGTCAGGATCGCGTCCAGCACCGCATCGGAGATCTGGTCGGCAACCTTGTCCGGATGGCCTTCAGAGACCGACTCGGAGGTGAAGAGATAGCTGGACATCAGGCGTAATATCCCTTGATTCGGATGGAAAGATGGGCGCGCATGATACACGGGGTGCGCCGCCTGTGCATTGTGAACCGGTACCGGTTGCCGGTGGTTAAGCCCGCGTAGGCCTGGCAGGGGCCGTCGTGACGGGATTGGGGCCCGGCCTCGAGGCCCAGTGTTCCACCAGCGTGACGACGGACGGGGCTGTCCAACCCCGGACCGCGCAGGCCGCGACCCTGCCGGACCGGCCGTCATCGTTCTGCCCCGAAACCGCCATCTGGCTGCCGCCTGCCGGGCGCAGGCTGTCGGCCAATCCGGCCGCCGGGCATGAGTGGATCCGCCATGCAGGAACTCGAACAGCGTCTCCAGCAACGCTTCCCCGATTGGTTCCATGGCCGTCGTGGCCAGCTGGCACGGCCGCTGCTGCGCAGCGTCGGTCGCTGGTCGCGGTTGGACCAGATCGAGGCCTTCCTGAAGCGCAGTGCAGGGTTGCGCGGATTCGGCTTCGTCGCCGCCGCCCTGGAATTCGTCGATGGCCAGTACCAGGTGGATCCGGCCGCGCTGGCGAAGATCCCGGCCACCGGCCGCCTGCTGATTGTTGCCAATCATCCGTCCGGGGCGCTGGACGCGCTGGCGCTGCTGGACGCGGTCGGCCGTATCCGCCGTGACGTGCGGATCGTGGCGAACGATCTGTTGGGGGCTATCGCGCCACTGCAGGATCTGCTGTTGCCGGTGCGCATCCTTGGCGGCAAGGCCCAGCGCGGCAGTCTGCACGCGGTGGAGGAGGCGCTGGCCGCCGAGCAGTGCGTGATCGTGTTCCCGGCCGGCGAGGTCTCGCGCCTCTCGCTGCGCGGCATCCGCGATGGTCGCTGGCAGCGCGGGTTCGTGCGCTTTGCCCGCGCCGCCGGGGCGCCGGTGCTGCCAGTGCGGGTGGAAGCGCGCAACTCGGCGCTGTTCTACGGCGCATCAACCCTGTTCAAGCCGGCCGGCACCGCCCTGCTGGCACGCGAGATGTTCACCCGTCGTGGCCGCCCGCTGCGGCTGAGCATCGGCGAGCCGATGCGGCTGGGCGATGGCGGTGACCCGGGCGCACAGCTGCTGGCGGTACGTCGCGCGCTGTATGCGCTGGGCCGCAATGGCGCGGCCGGCAATGCCGCTGCCTGCGCAGGCCCTGAGCCGCTGGCCGCCCCGGTGCCCCCTTCGCAGGTCGCTGCAGGGATTGCCGCAGCGACCCAGCTGGGCCAGACCGCCGATGGCAAGCAGATTCTGCTGGCCACCTGTACTGCCGATTCGCCGCTGCTGCTGGAGCTGGGCCGCCTGCGCGAACTGACCTTCCGCCAGGTGGGCGAGGGCACCGGGCGCAGCCGTGACCTCGACAACTACGACCCGCAGTACGAGCACATCGTGATCTGGGACGCCGCCGCGCAGCGAATCGCCGGCGCGTACCGGATCATGCGCGGCGCCCACGCACTGGCCCGGCACGGCCTGTCCGGGCTCTACAGCGCGTCGCTGTTCCGCTATTCCGACGATGCCATCACCCACATCGCCGAGGGCCTGGAACTGGGCCGCAGCTTCGTGGTGCCCGACTACTGGGGCAGCCGCAGCCTGGACTATCTGTGGCAGGGCATCGGCGCCTACCTGCAGTGCCGGCCGGGCATCCGCTACCTGTTCGGCGCCGTGTCGATCAGCGCGGCGCTACCGCGTGAAGCGCGCGAGCAGCTGGTGGCGTACTACCAGCGCTATTACAGCGGTACCGCTGGCCTGGCCGAATCGAACCGCCCGTTCCAGTACTTCGCCGCACCGCCCAGTTTCGGTGAGCTGGATGCAGGCGCCGCGTTCGAGGTGCTCAAGGCCAACCTGGCTGCGCTCGGTACCGGCGTACCCACGCTGTACCGCCAGTACACCGATCTGTGTGAACCCGGTGGTGCCCGCTTCCTCGCCTTCGGTGTCGACCCGGACTTCAGCGATTCGATCGACGGCCTGATCGAAGTGGACCTGTGTGCGATCCGGCCGAACAAGCGCAAACGCTACCTGCGCGACGCGGGGACGCCGGCATGAGCGCGCTGGCGAACCTGTCGCCGCACCGGCGCGCAGTGTTCGTCTCCGATGTGCATCTGGGTTCACGTCATTGCCATGCCACCGAGCTGGCACGGTTCCTCTTGCAGCTGCGTTGCGAACGGTTGTACCTGGTCGGCGACATCATCGACCTGTGGTGGATGGCGCATCGCCGGGCCAATTGGCGGCAGTCACACAGCGAAGTCATCCAGGCCCTGCATGCATTGCGCCGTGCGGGTACCGAGATCATCTACATCCCCGGCAACCACGATGCCTCGCTGCGCCAGGTCTGTGGGCTGATGCTGCCGGCGATGCAGGTCCGCCGCCGCGCCATCCACGTGACCGCCGATGGCCGCCGGCTGCTGGTCGCGCATGGGGACGAGTACGACGGCGTGACCCACTTCGGCGGCCTGCAGGAGAAATTCGGCGATTGGCTGTACTACCGCATCCTGACCGGCAACCAGGCGTTGAACGCGGTGCGGCGCCTGCTGGGGATGCGCTACTGGTCATTGTCTGAATTCCTGAAGAAGCGCAGCGGCGCCGCCGAACGCTACATCGAACGCTTCGTGCAGGCCGGGCTGGACGATGTCCGCCGTCGCGGACTGGATGGCATCATCTGTGGCCACATCCACCGCGCTGCGTTGATTGAACGCGATGGCCTGGTCTACGCGAACGACGGCGACTGGGTGGAAAGCCTGACCGCGCTGGCCGAAGACCACGATGGCGCGCTGCGCCTGCTGGACCACAACGGCCAGACGCTGGTGGAGCTGCCGGGCGCGCGCCTGTCGCAGGCGGCGTAACCCGCCCGCGTCTGTACCCTTGTAGAGCCGAGCCCATGCTCGGCTGCCGTTACACGCAATGAAGAGCAGCCGAGCATGGGCTCGGCTCTACATGCACCGCCCGCAAGCCGCTAGCATCGGCCCATGGACTCCCTGACCCAGATCGTGCTCGGTGGCGCCGTCGCTGCTGCCATCGCCCCGCCTGGCCACCGCCGCGCGGCCCTGCTGGCCGGTGCCGCGCTTGGCACCCTGCCGGACCTCGACGCCCTGTGGCTCGGTTTCACCGCAGCCGATCCGGTGGCGAACATGATCGAGCACCGCAGTTTCAGTCATTCGCTGCTGGTGCTGCCCTGGGTGGCCGCATTGATCTGGTGGCTGTTCAAGCGCTTCGGCAACGGCCGCGTTGCGCAGTCACCGGTGCGCTGGTTCTGGGCGATCCAGCTGGCGCTGGTCACCCATCCGCTGTTGGATGCATTCACCGTCTACGGCACCCAGTTGTGGTGGCCGTTGCGGCCGCACCCGACCATGGGTTCCAGTGTCTTCATCATCGACCCGGGTTACACGGTGTGGCTGCTGCTGGGCTGCGTGCTGGCCTGGTTTGGCCGCGCCCGGCCGTGGGTGGGCAAGGTGCTGGGCGTGGCGCTGCTGATCAGCAGTGGCTACCTGGGCTGGGGCCTGATCGCCAAGGCACTGGTCGACCGTGCCGCGCAGCAGAGCCTGTCCGCGATGGGCCTGGGCGATGCGCCGCGCTTCTCGGTGCCGATGCCGTTCAACACCCTGCTGTGGCGGGTGGTGGCGATGACGCCCAACGGCTACGTGGTGGGTGATCGCTCGCTGGTGGCCGACCACGGGCCGATGCGGTTCGAAGGCCATGCGTCCAACGTGCAGGCCTTGCGCGAAGCGGGGGGCATTCCGGCAGTGCGGCGCCTGCAGTGGTTCAACCGTGGCTTCATGCGTGCGCAGGTCGTGGACGGCCGGCTGGTGCTGAGCGACCTGCGCATGGGGCTGGAGCCGGACTACACCTTCAATTTCGTCGTGGCCGAGCAGGCCGACGGGCAGTGGCGGGCAATCGTTCCCGAGCAGGTGCGGGCGGATTACAGCAGTCCCGCCGCGCGCGCTGATGCCGGGCGCCGGCTGGCGGCGATGTGGCAGCGGATCTGGCATGCGCCCGTAGTCGGCGCTGTCGAGTAGATCCACGCCATGCGTGGATGCGGGAGCATTGGTGCCGCGTCGGCTCAATACACCGTGGCGCGGCCCTGCACGAACGAATAGAAGAACACCGCATTCGGGTCGTTCTGCACCAGGCGGAACTCGCGGCGCATGCCTTCCACGGTTTCCTCGTCCACCGAGCCGGCCTGCAGCAGCTGGTCGGCCGCCGACAGCAGCAGCTGCTCCCAGAACGCGATCATCGTCTTGCGGCGCGCCGGTTCACGGTTGTCCAGGTGGATGGTCTTGATCTCGGTGTGCACGTCGCGGAAGCCGCCGGCCAGCAGCAGGTTGCCCAGCTTGGCGCCGACGAACGGGTCGCCACCATGGTCGTACTGGAAATCGTTGAAGGCCATCCAGTAGCGCCAGATGTGCGGCGAATACGGGTCGAGCAGGAACGAGGCATTCATCACCTCGGTGATGTAGACCGGCGAACCCGGTGCCAGCACCCGGCGCACCTCGCTCAGCACGCGCGCAGGTGACGGCACGTGCTCCAGTACCCAGCACAGGAACGCCGAGTCGAAGCTGCGTGCCTCGAACGGGAGCTCGCCGGCGTCAGCCTGCTGCAGGGTGTAGCGATCGCTGCACCACGGCGTGCGCGCCAGGTTCTCGCGCGCGGTGGTCAGCTGGGTCTCGCTCAGGTCCACACCGGTCACGTGCAGCTCGGGGAAGCGGCGCAGCAGGATCTCGGTCTGCGCACCCACGCCGCTGCCGACTTCCAGCAGGCGCCGCGCGCCGCTGTAGTCGATCTGGCCGAAGATGCTCGATTCCAGCAGGCGCGCCTGGGTCATCAGGCGCTGCTGCTCGGTGCCGGAGAACCCGTGCAGGTAGGTCGGGGAGGAGATCGGCGGGGTCATGGGGCGGGCTCTTGTAGCGTCGAGCAGGCTCGACTGTCCGGAAACGCAGGATTGGCGGCTCAGGCCGCCGAAGACAACGCCGGTTCCCCGGCGATCAGGCGGTCGAAGTACTCGGTGGTCAGCGCGACCTGGCTCTGCGGGTCTTCGGCGCGGTTGACCACGGCGCGGAAGGCCGCATTCTCCGGCCGGTCCTTGGCATACCAGCCCAGGTGCTTGCGCGCGATGCGCACGCCCTGCGGCTCGCCATAGAACGCATGCAGTGCGTGCAGGTGGCCGAGCAGGATGTCGCGCACTTCCGCCAACGACGGTGGTGGCAGTTCCTCACCGGTGGCCAGAAAGTGCGCCACTTCGCGGAAGATCCACGGCCGGCCCTGTGCCGAGCGGCCGATCATCACCGCGTCCACGCCGGTCTGCTGCAGCACGTATGCCGCCTTCTGCGGCGAATCGATATCGCCGTTGGCGATCACCGGAATGCGCAGCGCGGCCTTGATCTCGCCGATCGTGGCGTACTCGGCCTGGCCGGTGTAATGCTGGTCGCGGGTGCGGCCATGCACCGCCAGCGCGGCGATGCCGCTGTCCTCGGCGATGCGGGCGATCACCGGGCCATTGCGATGGTCGCAGTCCCACCCGGTGCGGATCTTCAGCGTGACCGGAACGTCCACCGCGTTGACCACGGCCTCGAGGATGCGCGCCACCAGCTGCTCGTCACGCATCAGCGCCGAGCCGGCCCAGGCGTTGCACACCTTCTTGGCCGGGCAGCCCATGTTGATGTCGATGATCTGCGCGCCGTGGTCGACGTTGTAGCGTGCGGCCTCGGCCAGCTGCTGCGGCTCGGTGCCGGCGATCTGCACGCTGATCGGTGCCGGTTCGCCGTCATGGTCCATGCGGTGGATCGACTTGCGCGTGGTCCAGAAGCGCGGGTCGCTGATGGTCATTTCCGAGGCGGCCAGGCCCGCGCCCAGCCGTTTGCACAGCAGGCGGAAGGGTTTGTCGGTGACGCCGGCCATGGGCGCCAGCACGACGTTCGGAGCAATGGTGTACGGGCCGATCTGCATGCGCCCATTGTAGGGCGCCGACAGCGACGCGGCCGTATCGGCTGCGCCCCGGTTCAGGCCGATCGGCACCGACCTCATGCCGTACCGGCATCAGCAGATGCTTGACGGTTGCTTCCGCCGCCCCCAAGGGCGGGCGAAGGTGGGCGGCTACCCCAGGCGCTGCCAGGCCTGGCGGGTACCCAGGGCGAAGGCCAGCCCCAGGCTGAGGCAGACCAGTGAACTGACCATCCAGAAGCGCCGGCCGTTGTAGCCGGGCCGCAGCAGCGCCAGCCCGAAGCCCATCGCGGCGCGCAGCAGCAACAGCAGGGCGATGCCCGACAGGACCAGACGACTGGCCGGCAGTGGCGAATGCCAGCCCGCAGCGGCCAGTGCGTACAGCGTCCAGGCCACCAGCACGGCCGTGATGCCGGCGGTCATCAGCGGTGGCCACCAATGCCCGGCCTGTGCCAGCCGGACCACGCGCTGGCCGGCACCGAAGTACCTGTACCACGCGGCGCCGAAGGCGATGCAGCCGATATGCAGCAGCGCCGCAGCGGCACTGCCTGCGGCCGCGACCAGCAACCAGGGGAATCCGTCCATGTCCTGCCCGTGCAAGGAAGCTGCGCGGATCGTGAGCGAGGGGCAGGATGTGGGCAATGCGACAGGCGGTCGCAGGGGCTGGGCAATGGGCGAAAGAAAGGCCCAGGTGCCTGTGCACCCGGGCCTTGTCATCCACGCGTGGCGTGGAATTACTTGGCTTCGGCGTCGGCCGGGGTGAAGCGCGGCATCGCCGCTGCAGCGCCTTCCTTCTCGGTCGAGCGACCGGCGAACTGGTTGGCAAAGCGCACGTGGCGGGCGAACGGTGCATCGGCCACCTGTGCCAGCGACGCAGCCAGCGCACCGTTGAAGGCATCACCAGCACCGGTGGTGTCGATGGCCTGCACCTGTTCGGCACCGACGCGGTAGTACGGCTGGGTATCGCCGCGCAGGTTCTCGTCGGCGTGAGAGACGAACACGCCCACCGAACCCAGCGTCACCACCACCGTGCCGTTGCCGACCAGCTTGCGGCACAGCGCATGCAGGCTGGCGCCATCCAGCGCCGCGACGTCGTTGGCATCCACGCGCTCGCCGACATGGCGGCCGAGCAGGGCGGCGAACTCGGTCTCGTTCGGGGTGATCACATCGGCCAGCTTGAGCAGGCCGATGGTCGAGGGCGCATCGGCCGGCGCGGTGTTGAGCACGGTGGTGACACCGGCCTCGCGGGCCGTGGCCAGCGCCGCTTCGATGGTCTGCACCGGCGATTCCAGCTGCACCAGCACCACCTTGGCACCGGCCAGCAGGGCCTGCTGCTGTTGCAGGAAATCGGTGCCCAGCGCGGCATTGGCGCCGGGGCCGATCACGATCGTGTTGCGGCCACGGGCATCGACGTAGATGCCGGCGGTGCCGGTCGGCTCGCTGCTGGCCTCGGCGATCAGCGCGAAGCCATCGTGCGCAGCCAGTTCGCGCGCAGTGGCGCCACCGGCGTCATCGCCCAACGCACACACGAAGTGGGTGTCCGCACCAGCGCGGCAGGCCGCCACGGCCTGGTTGAAGCCCTTGCCACCGGGGCCGGTGCTGTAGCGGCCGGCAATGGTCGCACCCGGTGCCGGCAGCGTTTCGCACCGCCACACGTGATCGACATTGAAGGAACCGACGACAACGACACTGCTGCTCATAGGAAATCTTTTCTCAACCAGGGGTTCAACTGAAGTGCGTCAGCACGCCGGCGATGGTCGCCGTCATGAAGGTGGCAATGGTACCGCCCAGCACCGCGCGCAGGCCGAACTTGGCCAGGTCGTGGCGGCGCTCCGGCGCCAGGCCACCGATACCGCCGATCTGGATCGCGATCGAGCTGAAGTTGGCGAAGCCGCACAGCGCGTAAGTGGCAATCAGGCGGCCTTCGGCGGACAGGCTCACGCCCGGGATCTGGCCGTTCACGATCTGCGACAGTTCGGTGTAGGCGACGAACTCGTTGATCACGACCTTCTGGCCGATCAGCGAGCCGACGGTGGTGGCGTCGGCCCACGGCGTGCCGATCACCCAGGCGATCGGGGCCAGCAGATAGCCGAAGATGGTCGACAGGTTGGTCGGCTTGCCGATGGCAGCGGCCAGGCCGGTCACTTCGCCCACCCAGGTCAGCGGCGCGTTCAGCAGCGCGATAAGGGCGATGAAGGCCAGCAGCATCGCGCCGATGTTCAGTGCCAGCTTCAGGCCGTCACCGGCGCCGGCAGCGGCGGCATCGATGATGTTGCTAGAGGTCTTTTCGACTTCCATCTTCACCGTGCCGCGGGTCAGCGGGGTGCCGGTTTCCGGAATCAGCAGCTTGGCCACGACCAGGGTGGCCGGGGCCGCCATGATGCTGGCCGCCAGCAGGTGCTTGGCGTAGAAAGCCTGCTGCGCCGGATCGCCGCCGCCCAGCATGCCCACATAGGCCGCCAGCACGCCGCCGGCGATATGCGCCATGCCGCCGATCATCATGGTCAGCAGTTCGGACTGGGTCATCCTGGCGATGTACGGGCGAACGGTCAGCGGCGCCTCGGTCTGGCCGATGAAGACGCTGGCGCAGACGCTGGTGGTTTCCGCGCCGGACACGCGCATCACCTTGGTGATCGACCAGGCCATCACGCGCACGATCGCCTGCATGACGTTGAGGTGGTACATCACCCCCATCAGCGCCGAGAAGAAGATGATGGTCGGCAGCACCTGGAAGGCGAAGATGAAGCCGTAGTTCTTGGTGTCCATCAACGAGCCGAAGATGAAGCCCGAGCCCTCGTTGACGAAGCTGAGGATCTTGACGAAGCCCTTGCCCAGCGCATCGAACACGTCGCGCCCGCCCGGCACCAGGATCACCAGCGCCGCAAAGGCGATCTGCAGGGTGATACCGGTGGCAACCAGCTTCCAGTCAACTGCACGCTTGTTGTTGGAAAACAACCAGGTGATGCCGATCAGCACCGCCAACCCGAACAGGCCGAAGCCGATCCTGCCCAAACCTTCGACCATGTGAGTGACTCCCCTGGGGCGTCGCGAAAAACGGGAAGCCTAGTGCAGGGCAGGGGCCGGGGCAAGAAAAAGCAGCGTGCGCGCACCCAACGGTACCGATCGGGCCAGCAACGGCAAGGGCTTGCGGCCGGCGGCGGCAGGTAGAATGGAGTTCGATCCCGGCCCGGATGCGGGCCCGCAGCAGGAGATTCGCATGCAATACCGTCGCTTGGGCTCCACCGGCCTGCCGATTTCCGCCCTGTCCTTCGGCGCCTGGGTGACCTTCGGTGACCAGATCCCGCGCGACGAGGCCCGCAACCTGGTGGCGGCCGCCTGGGATCATGGCGTCAACTTCTTCGACAATGCCGAGGGCTATGCCAACGGCCGCGCCGAACAGGTGATGGGCGATGTGATCGCCGACCTGCGCCTGCCGCGCGACGGTTTCTGCGTCTCCAGCAAGGTGTTCTTCGGCAGCGCCAAGGACCCGCGGCCGACCCAGCGCGGCCTGTCGCGCAAGCATGTGACCGATGCCTGCCACGCCGCGCTCAAGCGCCTGCGGGTGGATTACCTGGACCTCTATTACTGCCACCGCCCGGATCCGGACGCACCGGTCGCCGAGACCGTGCATGCCATGGACACCCTGGTGCGGCAGGGCAAGATCCTCTACTGGGGGACCTCGGAGTGGTCGGCCGTGCAGATCCAGCAGGCGCTGGACATCGCGCAGGCGCGCAACCTGCAGGGCCCGTCGATGGAGCAGCCGCAGTACAACCTGCTGCACCGCGAGCGCGTGGAGGTCGAGTACGCGCCGCTGTATGCCGGCGCCGGACTGGGCACCACCATCTTCTCGCCGCTGGCCTCGGGCCTGCTCACCGGCAAGTACGACCAGGGCATTCCGGCCGATGCGCGGCTGGGCCGGGAAGGCATGCAGTGGTTGCAGGACCTGGTGCTGGGTGCCGACGCCGAAGCCCGCCTGGCCCAGGTGCGCCGCTTCAGCGAGGTGGCGCGTGCGCTGGGGCAGGCGCCGGCCACGCTGGCCATCGCCTGGTGCCTGCGTAACCCGAACGTCTCCAGCGTGATCCTCGGTGCCAGCCGGGTCAGCCAGCTGCTGCAGAACCTGCAGGCACTGGAAGCGCTGGAGCAGGTCGACGCCGCCGGCTGGGCCGACGTCGAAGCCGCCTTCGCCTGAACTCCGGGGCCGACCGGGCCTGGGCCTCGGTCGGGCCGGCTCGGGCCCGTGCCTCGGTAGAGTCGGCTGTTGGTCGACTGCTGTTGCTCGAAGCAGTCGACCAACAGTCGACTCTACACTCATGCGTCGCCATTTGATTGATGCTATCTATCGAATCTGAAAATTCGATCATTAATCCAATCAATCAAGTTGAGAATGGTTGTTGATTGTCAACTGAGAATCATTATCATTTAACTCGTCCCTCGCACGAGTCCAGATGCTCATGAATGCTCAACCTGTACTGCTGCGCCCCGAAACGCTGACCCTCCGCGATCGTCCGGTCCGTGTCGTTCCGCCGGAAGAGGTCATCGACAGCGAAGCCCTGCTCAAGGGCCGTCGTGAAATCCTGATCCAGCACGGCGACCGCTTCTATCGCCTGCGGCACACCAGCAACGACAAGCTGATCCTGACCAAGTAATCGCGGTCTGGTCGCCCGCCTCCCTCCCTCCTGCCGGCAGCGCCGACAGGGTGGGCGACCCGTCCGCTCCCGCTCTCTCCCCCTCGGTCTACCGCGTGCACCTTCCGGGTGCGCCGGTAACCGGGGGTTCCCCTGCCTGACCGAACGAACCCGATGACCCGCCATACCGCCCTTTGCCTTGCTGTCTGGATGGCGCTGCCGCTGTCCGCCCACGCTGCTGCCACTGCTGCCCCCGATGCGCGCGAATTCGATCGGGTGCAGGTCACCGCCACCCGCACCGAGCGGGCGCTGAGTGACGTGGCGGCCACCGTGGATGTCATCGACCGTGAGCAGATGGACCGGCACCTGGTGCAGGACATCAAGGATCTGGTGCGCTACGAGCCGGGCCTGTCGGTCACCCGCAGCGCGACCCGCTTCGGCCTGGATGGTTTCCGCATCCGTGGCCTGGACGGCAACCGCGTGCGCATCCAGACCGACGGCATCGTCATGCCGACCCGGTTCGACATCGGTTCGTTCGCCAGTTCCAACCGCAACTTCACCGACCTCGATACGCTCAAGCGCGTCGAGATCGTGCGTGGACCGGCCAGCCCGCTGTACGGCTCCGATGCACTCGGTGGCGTGGTCGCGTTCGTGACCAAAGACCCGGCCGACTATCTCAAGGACGGCAAGAACAGCTACTTCGGCCTGAAGTTCGGCTACGACGGTGAGTGGAAGGGCCTGCTCGGCGGTGCCACGGCCGCCTTCGGTGGCGACCACTGGAGCGGCCTGGTCAACGTCAATCACCACCAGGGCCAGGAAACGGACAACAAGGGCACGGTTCGCAGCGACAACGACACCCGCACCGCGTCCAATCCGCAGGATCGCGACGGCCGCAGCCTGCTCAGCAAACTGGTCTATGCACCCAGCGAGGACCAGCGCTTCCGCCTGACCGTGGAAGGCAACGAAGACACCACCGATACCAATGTGCTGTCGGCGATCGCCAGCGTTGCACCGCGCCCCGGCGCGATGGCTGCGGCCACTGGCATGAAGTCCCACGACACCCAGAAGCGCAACCGCGTCTCCTTCGCCCACGAGATGGATGCGCTGGACCAGCCGTTCGCCGACAGCCTGCATTGGCAGGTGTACGCGCAGAACAGCGAAACCCGGCAGCAGACCGACGAGACCCGCACCGACGGCACCCGTCGCCACCGCGTGTTCTCCTTCGACCAGCATGCCTATGGCCTGCAGGCGCAGTTCAACAAGGCGTTCGCCACCGGCAGCGTCGAGCACGCATTGACCTACGGTTTCGAAGGTACCCGTACCGAGATCCGCCAGAAGCGCGACGGCTATCAGGTCAGTAAGGCTGGCGTGGTCAGCAACACGGTGCTGCCGGACACCTTCCCGGTGCGTGACTTCCCGATCAGCAAGACTACCGAGCTGGGCCTGTATGCACAGGATGAGATGCGCTTTGCCGATGGCAGGCTGTCGCTGGTGCCGGGCGTGCGCGTGGACCGCTACGAGCTGAAGCCGGAAGTGGACAGCATCTTCGCCGAAGACAACCCGACCACGGCCGTGGCGCAGCTGAAGAAGACCAGCGTGTCGCCGAAGCTGGGCATGGTCTGGCGCTTTACCGACGAATGGTCGCTGTTCGCCGGTTATGCGCGTGGCTTCCGTTCGCCGCCGTACAACGACGTCAACATCGGCCTGACCAACATCGCCTTCCGCTATACCGCCATCGCCAATCCGGACCTGAAGCCCGAAACCAGCGACGGTTACGAACTGGGCCTGCGCTTCATCGCGCCGGCGGCGTACGTCAGCGTCAGCGGCTACTACAACGACTACAAGGATTTCATCGAGTCCAACGTCGATACCGGTCGCAACGCGCAGGGTTTGACCGTGTTCCAGTCGCAGAACATCGCCGACGCGCGCATCTATGGCGCGGAAATGAAGGCCGGCATCGAGTTTGGCGAACTCAGCCCGGCGCTGAAGGGCTGGGCGCTGCGCAGTGCGTTGGCATGGTCGCGTGGTGACAACCGGACCGATGACGAACCGCTGGCCTCGGTCGATCCGCTGCGTGGCACGCTGGGCCTGATGTATGACGCCGATACCTGGGGCGTCGAACTGGCCGGTACCTTCGTGCAGCGCAAGAAGCGCCTGCCGCCGCCTGCGGCGCAGACCAATCCGAACGCACCGGCGCCGTTCGTCTACCAGCCGGCCGGCTACGGCGTGCTGGACCTGATGGCGCATTGGAACTTCGCGCCGGGTGCCACCTTCAATGTCGGCGTGTTCAACCTGGCCGACAAGCGCTACATCGAATGGTCGTCGATCACCCCGAGCCTGATCACCGATCGCGCACTGAGCGATCGTTTCAGCAGCCCGGGCCGCACCTTCTCCGCCAGCCTTGCCGTTTCCTGGTGATCTCATGAGCCGAGCCTTGTCCGCACGCAGGAATGACTCCATCGCCGCGCCGAACAGCGCGGCCTGGCCGACCCCGGCACAGCTGGCCACGCTCGGCACCGTGTTGTGCCTGTACCACGCCGACGGCAACGAGCTGGGCGGCTGGCGCCAGGCCGTACGCGTACACACCTGCCAGGGCGTGGACAGCGAGGGCCTGCGCGAAAGCCTGTGCTTCCTTGATGGCCGCGGCCGCTGCGTGTGGCGCCTGTACCTGCTGCTCGACAGTGATTTCCTGGCCTGGGACCGTCTGGTCGCGCCGCTGCCGCCGGGACCGGAACACGACAGCGAGGCGAGCGTTGGCGAACGCCTGTGGCGGCGCCTGGCCGGCCATCTTGGCGGCCAGCGCTGGCGCCTGTGCGCGCTGCGCCTGCATGCCGCCGACGACGGACGCACGCTGGCCGCCAGTCTGTCGACCCTGTCCTCGCTGGGCGCGGCCACCGCGCGCCGCATCGCACGCCTGGAAGGTGCTGAAGGCGAGCTGGTGATCGACGACTGCTGCTGTGCCGACGCCGCCCGGCGTCCGGCGCCCCAGATTCCCGGCGACCTGCCGCTGATCCGCCTGTGACTCTCTCCTGATGGAACGCCCGTTGGCCACGGATGGCCCCTCAATGAATCTGCAACCCCGAAGGAAGACCCCGATGAAGCTCCAGACAGCCAGCGCCATGCTGCTGCTCGCCGCCAGCGGCGTGGCCAGCGCGCAGCCCTCCGATATCGCCCGCGACCACGACAGCATCCTCGCCATGCAGGGTGAGTACACCGTGGACTTCGCCTTCGACGAGACCGTGCTGCTGAAGCCGGGCTACGAGCGTGCACCGGCGATGCGCAGCGGCGGCAGCGAAGTGGTCATCGTGGTTGAGGACACCCCGAAGCGCATCGTGCTGCAGCACCTGCTGCTGGATGAAAAGAGCGGCCACATCACCAAGCACTGGCGCCAGGACTGGGTGTACGAAGCACCGAATCGTTTCGAGTTCAGCGCCGACCAGACCTGGAAGGTGCGCAGTATTCCGTCGGCGGTGAACCAGGGCGCCTGGACCCAGTGCGTGTACGAAGTGAGCGACGCACCGCGCTACTGCGGCACCGGTAAATGGACGTACACCAACAACGTGCCGAGCTGGACCAGCGACCTGAGCTGGCGGCCGTTGCCGCGCCGTGAGTACACCAAGCGCAGCGACTACAACGCGCTGGCCGTGGTCAACCGCCACACGCTCACGCCCAATGGCTGGACCCACGAGCAGTTCAACACCAAGGTGCAGCGCAACGCCGATGGCAGCCAGGTGGAGATCGCACGCGAGTTCGGCTTCAACGATTACGTGAGAACCACCGAGATCAACTTCACCCCGGCCCGTGACTACTGGAAGGCCACTGCCGGTTACTGGGCCAAGGTGCGCCAGCGCTGGGACGGTTTCCTCGGCCAGGCCCCAGGCGTGCACCTGAAGACCAAGCTCGATGGCATGGCGATGATCATTCCGCTGTTCACCCAGGCCGAAGCGATCCAGTCCGGCAAGAAGGTGAAGGACAAGCAGATTGACGACGTGTTCGCCAAGTACGTGGAAAAGGCCCAGTAGAGCCACGCCATGCGTGGATGTGCTTGTTCCTTGAACACTGGCAACGCCGTCATGTGCACTTGGTAGGTGCCGAGCTTGCTCGGCACGCGCCCCGGTCCGGCGCCGCCTCAGGCCTCACGCAGCGCCAATGCCGGCGGCGTATGCAGGATCGCCCGCGTACCCCACCAGCCTGCCAGCAGGCTCAGCCCGATGCCGACCACGCCGCCGATCAGCAGGCCCGGCCACGGCGGCAGCAACGGCAGCTCGAACACCTTCTGCGAGGCTGCCACGCCGATGACGGCCGCCGCGCCCACCGCGAGCAACGCGGCCAGCGTGCCCAGTGCGCCGAACTCAACGAGCACCGCGCCACGCAGCTGGCGCCGGGTCGCGCCCAGCGTGCGCAGCACCGCGCTGTCGTAGCGGCGCTCGCCCGCCGTGGCCTGCAGTGCGGCCAGCAGCACCAGCACGCCGGCCAGCAGGCTGAACACCATCACCAGCTGCACCGCCTGCGCGACCCGCTCCATCACATCGCGCACCTGCGAGATCACCGCGTCCACGTCCAGCAGCGACAGGTTGGGCTGCGCGCGCACCAGCTCGCCCAGCCCGGCCGCGTTGCCGGCCGGCAGATGGAACGCCGACAGCAGGTTGTGCGGGGTGTCGCCCACCGCATTGGGATTCAGCAGCACGAAGAAGTTCGGCCGGAAGGTGTTCCAGTCGGCCTTGCGCACACTGGTGACGGTGAACTCGCGCTCCTGCTCGCCTACTGAAATGGTGATGCGGTCGCCCGGATACACGCCGTAGCGCTTGGCCCAGCCGATTTCAACCGACGCCTCCGCCGCCGTGCTGTCGGGCGTCCAGAAGGTGCCGTTCATCAGCGTGTTGGCCGGCGGGAAGCTGCTGCGCCAGCTGAAGTTCAACGGCCGGTTCTCGTCGTCGTCATCGCGCTGGGCTTCGCCTGACGCCGGCTGCCCGCTCTGGTCCGGCGAGCGATCCACGCGCAGCGGCGGCTTGCCGTTGATCGCGATCAGGCGGCCGGTGGCCATCGGTTCGATGCTGGCGTCGTTGGCCCCCAGTCCGCGCAGCGCGGCCAGCACGCTGTCACGCTGTCCGGGCTGGATATTGATCAGGAAGTAGTTCGGCGTATCCGCGGGCAGGCGTTCGCGCCACTGCTGCAGCAGGCCGGGGCCGGTCACCGCCAGCAGCAACAGCGCGCACAGCGACAGCGACAGCCCGACCAGCTGCATCACCGCCAGCATCCGGCGCCGGGTCAGCGCCGCCAGGCCCAGCCGCCAGTGGCCGTGCAGACGGTGCTGCAGGCCGCGCAGCAGCTGCAGCAGCACGAAACCGACCACGCCGGCCGCCACCGCCAACGCGGCCAGGCCGCCCAGCACCCATAGCGCCAGCTTGAGATCACCGGTCACCTGCACCGCCAGCAGCAGGCTGGCCGCCAGCGCTGCTACGTAGGCCAGCAGCGAGGCCGGGGGCAGGGCGGCGAAGGAGCGGTTGAGCACGCGCATCGGCGGCACCCCGCGCAGGCGCAGCAGCGGCGGCAGGCCGAAGCCGAACAGCAGCAACAGGCCGATGCCGGCGCCGGTCAGCGCCGGCATTGCCTCGGGTAGCGGCAAGCGCTGCGGCACCAGGCTGCCCAGTACCTGCACCAGACCTTCCTGCGCAGCCATGCCCAGGCCGATGCCGAGTGCGCAGGCCGGCACTGCCAGCATCAGCAGCTGCAGTGCCAGACCGGACAGAATGTCGCGCTGGCGCGCGCCCAGGCAGCGCAGGATCGCCACCTGGTCGATGCGGCGCAGGGCAAAACGGTTGGCCGCCAGCGCGGTCGCCACGCCGGCAAGCAATACCGCCAGCAGCGCGCTCAGGCCGAGGAAGCGCCCGGCAAGATCAAAGGCCTGGCGCACGCCGCGCTGGGTGTCGTCCACGCTCAGCAGGCGAAGGCCTTTCACCTGTGGCAGCAGCCACTGGCGCAACGCGGCAACCTGGTCGGCGGAGCCGGCGAACATCAGCCGGTAGTTGATGCGGCTGCCGGGGCCAAGCAGGCCTGTGCCTTCCACATCGGCGCGGTTGACCAGCAGGGTGGGGGAGAGCGTCAGCAGGTCGCCACCGGTATCCGGTTCGGCCTCGATGATGCCGGCGATGCGCAGCGTGCCGGCGCCGAATTCGAGGTCATCGCCGGCTTTCAGCCCCAGTCCCTGCAACAGGCGCGGGTCGGCATAGGCCTGGCCCTTGGGCGGCATGCCGGCATCGGCGATCAGGGCGCCGCCGGGTGTGGCCCGCACCCGCAGCGTGCCACGCAGCGGATAGCCCGCCTGCACCGCCTTGATGCTGGCCATCTGGCTGGCATCACCGTTGAACAGCACGCTGCCGAAGCTGGCGATGCGGGTGTAGGCCAGTCCACGCCGCTGTGCCTCGTCGGCGAACGCCTGCGGCGGGTCATCGCGCCCGACGATGCCAAGGTCGCCGCCGAGCATTTCCGCAGCGCTGCCGGTCAGCGCCAGGTTGACCCGGTTGACCAGCGTGCCCACCGCGGTCATCACCGCCACGCCCAGCACCAGTGCGGCGAACACGGTCAGCAGGTCACCGGCCAGGGCCTCGCGACGCAGCGCGCGCCACGCGTGCCGCAGCAGGTTCATGCCTGCGCCCCATGCTCGACCGGCAGCAGCCGGCCCTCGTCGATGCGATGGATGTACTGGCAGCGCTGGGCCAGGCGCAGGTCGTGGGTGACCAGCACCAGGGTGGTGCCGCTGCCGGCGTTGAGTTCGAACAGCAGGTCGCTGATGTGCTGGCCGGTGGCGTGGTCCAGCGAGCCGGTCGGTTCGTCGGCGAACAGGATGCGCGGGCGGGTGACGAACGCACGCGCCAATGCCACGCGCTGCTGCTCGCCGCCCGACAACTGGCGCGGATAGTGGCGGGCGCGATGGGCCAGCCCGACCTGGGCCAGCACTTCATCGACCCGCGCACGGTCTTCGCGCCCGGCCAGTTCCAGTGGCAACGCGACGTTTTCGGCGGCGGTCAGCGCCGGTAGCAGGTGGAAGCTCTGGAACACGAAGCCAACCTCACGCGCGCGCAGCTGGGCCCGCGCTTCTTCATCGAGGTCGCCCAGGTCCTGGCCCGACAGCGCAATGCGGCCGCGGCTGGGCAGGTCCAGCCCGGCCAGCAGGCCGAGCAGGGTGGTCTTGCCCGAACCGGAGGCGCCGACGATGGCCGCGCTGGTGCCTTCATGGACGGTCAGGGTGATGTTGTCCAGTATGTGGACTTCACCCTCCGGGCCCTGCACGGATTTGCCGACCTGGTCGACGGCGATGGCGACGGGCGCGCTGCGGGGGGACAGGCTGTCGATGAGGAGACTCCAATGCGCAAGACGGGATGGAGCCGGCGAGCCGGCGCGATGGTGGTGCTGCTGCTAGGGTTCCTGCTGTTGCCGGGGCTGGCCTGTGCCAAAGGTCCGGCCCGCACCGTGCTGGTGCTCGGCGACAGCCTCAGTGCCGCCCACAATATCCCTGCCGACGCCGGCTGGGTCAGCCTGCTGCAACAGCGGGTCAGGCAGCAGTCGAAAACCCCGGCGCGCATCGTCAACGCCAGCATGAGCGGCGAGACCACCGCCGGCGCGCTGACCCGCCTGCCGGGCCTGCTGGCGAAGGAAAAGCCCACGGTGGTGGTGATCGCGCTGGGCGGCAATGACGCATTGCGTGGGCTGACCCCGGCGCAGGTGCAGGGCAACCTGGAAAAGATGGTGCAGGCCAGCCAGAAGGCCGGCGCCAAGGTATTGCTGCTGGGCATTGACGTACCGCCCAACTACGGGCCGGCCTATCGCCAGCGCCTGGCTGCGGCCTACAAGGCGCTGGCCACGCAGTACGAGGTGCCGCTCCTGCCCTTCCTGCTGGAAGGCGTGGCCCTGCAGCCGGGCATGATGCAGGCCGACGGCCTGCACCCCACGGCGCAGGCGCAACCGAGGGTGCTGGACAACGTCTGGCCGCTGCTCAGGCCGCTCCTCTGAACCGTTTGTGTACCTCTTGACGAAACTTCACATCGCGTCCACCGTCGATCCGGCATGTTTCACAAAGCTGAAGTTAGAGGGAATCACATGCGTCAGACGAAGGAGACCTCCGGCTTGGTGCTGGTGGTCGAAGACAACCGCAACATCTCCGAGATGATCGGCGAATACCTGGAAGGTCGCGGCTTCGAAGTCGACTATGCACAGGACGGCCTGGATGGCTACCGCCTTGCGGCGGAGAACAGCTATGACGTCGTGGTGCTCGACTTGATGCTGCCGCGCCTGGATGGCATCGAAGTGTGCCGTCGCCTGCGCAACGATGCGCGCAAGTCCACCCCGGTGCTGATGCTCACGGCACGCGACACGCTGGACGACAAGCTCACCGGCCTCGGGTTCGGCGCCGATGACTACCTGACCAAGCCGTTCGCGATCCAGGAGCTGGAAGCCCGCCTGCGCGCGCTGATCCGCCGCGAACGTCGCCAGGTGGGTTCGGAGGTGCTGAAGGTCGCCGACCTGGTGCTCGATCCGGTCAGCATGCGGGCCACCCGTGCCGGTACCGAGCTGCAGCTGTCGCCGATCGGCCTGCGCCTGCTGACCATCCTGATGCGCGAATCGCCGCGCGTGGTCACCCGCCAGGAGATCGAACGCGAGATCTGGGGCAATGGCCTGCCGGACTCGGACACGCTGCGCAGCCATCTGTACAACCTGCGCAAGATCATCGACAAGCCGTTCGACCGTCCGCTGCTGCACACCGTGCAGAGCGCCGGCTACCGCATTGCCGATATCGCACAGCCGATGGCCTGATCGGGGCCGGGCCGGTGCAGCATCAGGCCCGGCCGGGCAACGACCCCGCATCGGGCACGGATGACCGGCCGGCGCTGCCGCCGGTCAGCGTCCGTGCACGACTACGGCGCAGCGCGCTGCCTATAATCGCAGCGCTCTGACCGGGACCCCGCAATGCCGCACGGCCTGCCGCGCAAGATCCGTATCGCCTTCATCCTGCAGGCAGTCCTGGCCAGCCTGGGCATCCTGCTCGGTGCCTGGCTGGTGTCGCTGGTCATCAAGCACAGCCTGGTCGGCGCCGCCCTGCGCGAGGAAGCGGCCTATTACTGGACGCTGCACGAGGCGTCGCCGGTGCAGCCGCCGCCCAACACCCAGAACATCCGCGGCTACCTGCTGGAAAGCGGGCAGTCGGCGCTGTCATTGCCGGCCAACCTGCGCAACCTGGAGCCCGGCTTCCACGAACTGCCTCAGGATGACCAGCTGGTGCTGGTCGATGTGCGCCCCGCCGGTCGCCTGTACCTGGTGTTCCTGCGTTCGCGTGCGGAGATGCTGGCGTTCTGGTTCGGCATCGTGCCGGTGCTGCTGACCCTGTTGGCGGTGTATGGCGCCAGCTGGGTGACCTATCGGGCTTCCAAGCGCCTGGTGTCGCCGGTGAACTGGCTGGCACGGCGCGTCTCGCGCTGGGACCCGGGCCACCCCGAAGCGGCCGATCTGGAGCCGAACAAGCTGCCGGCGGACATGCAGGGCGAGACCCGCCAGCTGGCGGCCGCACTGCATTCGCTGGCCAACCGGGTCAGCGCGCATGTGGCGCGCGAGCGCAATTTCACCCGCGACGCCAGCCATGAACTGCGCACACCGCTGACCGTCATCCGCGTCGCCAGCGACATGGCCCTTGGCGATGAAACCCTGCAGCCGCGCCTGCGCCGCAGCCTGCAGCGCATCCAGCGGGCTGGCCGCGACATGGAGGCGGTGATCGATGCGTTCCTGATCCTGGCCCGCGAGGCCGATGTCGAACCGCAGATCGAGCTGTTCGACGTCAACGACATCGTCCGCTACGAGGTGGACAATGCCAACGAACTGCTGGGGTCTCGCCCGGTGTCGGTGCACCTGCACAGCGACGGCCCGGTGCAGTTGCATGCGCCGCCGCGGGTGCTGCAGGTGGTGATCAGCAACCTGGTGCGCAATGCCTGCAGCTACACCGACGAGGGGCGCATCGACGTGCATGTGCACAACGACCGGGTGGTAGTGCGCGATACCGGTATCGGCATGTCTGCCGACGCCCTGTCGCGGGCCTTCGAACCGTTCTACCGCGCCGAGCCGAGCCGCCCGCAGGGCACCGGCCTGGGCCTGTCGATCGTGCGCCGGCTGTGCGACCGCTTCGGCTGGAAGGTCAGGCTGGCCAGCGAGCCAGGGCAGGGCACGGAGGCCACGGTCATCTTCCGCTGATCCTCCGACCCCATTGCCCGTGATTCAGTAGATCCACGCCATGCGTGGATGGGGTTGCGGTAGCGCCGGGCCATGCCCGGCGTCCGCAGTCCCTCAGTTGCAGTTGACCTTCGGCGCCAGCGCCTTGGTCCAGATCGCATAGCCGGCCGGGGTCATGTGCAGCATGTCCTCGCGGAACAGCGTTGCATCCGGCTGGCCATCGGTGCCCAGCATCGGCGTGTAGATGTCGGTGAAGCCGGTGTTGGGCAGCGTGGCCAGGGCGGCCTTGATCAGCGTATTGGCCTCGTTGATCGCCGGCAGCAGATGCGCACGCGACGGGCTCGGCTTGATCGACAGGTACTCGACCCGGGTCTTCGGCAGGTCGCGATGCACGCGCTGCACGAAGGCAACCACATCGTCGCGCACCTGCACGGCGCTGCGGCCGCTGTTGAGGTCGTTGTCGCCCGCGTAGAAGAACACCTTGCACGGTGCATACGGCACCACGATGCGATCGGCATACCAGGTGCTGTCACGCACTTCCGAACCCCCGAAGCCGCGGTTGAACACCGGCTGGCCGGGGAAGTCGGTGGCCAGGCTCTCCCACATGCGGATCGAGGAGCTGCCGATGAACTCGATACCGCCACGCGGCGGCGGGCTGGCCTGGTCGGCGCTGGCGAAGTGGGCCATGTCGCTGGCCCAGGCCACGTTGGAGACCTGTTCGGGTACCCGCGGTGACTTGGCCGGGCCCAGGGCCTGGGCAAGGGGGGCGGCGGTCAGCAGGCCCAGCATCAGCAGGCAGGTACGGCGATGGGACATCAGGCGCTCCGGCAGGGTAGGGACGACCATGATAGAAGCTGGGGCAGGTCGAAGCTTGCCCCTGGCAGTCCGTTCACCGGGCCGGTGCCAGGCGGCGGCGGGCGGCCTTGTGGCAAAATGGCGGCCATCTGCCTATTCCTGTGCGCCCATGATCCCCTGCCGTGCGTCTGAGCGGTCGCTGCGCCGCGTCCCTGTTGCTGGATGTTCGCCCCGTGGCTGATCAGTTCGGCCATCTGCCGCGCGGCCCGCGCCGCATCTTCCAGGCCGCCCGCTGGTCCTGGCAGGGCCTGCGCGCTGCCTGGCTGCACGAGTCGTCGTTCCGGCTGGAGGTCTACCTGCTGATCCTGCTGACGCCGCTCGCGATCTGGCTGGGCCAGACGCCGGTCGAACGCGCGCTGCTGATCGGCTCGATGCTGCTGGTGCTTGCGATGGAGCTGGCCAACTCGGCCATCGAAGCGGTGATCGAACGTTACGGCAGCGAGATCCATGAACTGGCCGGCCGCGCCAAGGACATGGGCTCGGCGGCGGTCTTCGTGCTGATGATGAACGTGCTGCTGTGCTGGGCGCTGGTCGTGGTTCCGCACGCGCTGGCCGGCAACTACGGCTGAAACCCCATTCCCCCACTGCCTTGAAGAGTTTCCATGTCCTTTGAGTTCCTCGCCGACCCCAATGCCTGGGTAACCCTGTTCACGCTCAGCGCGCTGGAAATCGTGCTCGGCATCGACAACCTGGTGTTCATTTCCATCGCGGTCAGCAAGCTGCCGGAAGAGCGTCGCCCGTTCGCCCGCAAGCTTGGCATCGCGGTGGCCTGCATCACCCGCATCGCGCTGCTGGTGTCGCTGGCCTACCTGGCGCACATGGCGGCCAACCTGTTCACCGTGGCCGGCATGGGCATCTCCATCCGCGACCTGGTGCTGATCGTTGGTGGCCTGTTCCTGATCATCAAGGGCTGCATGGAGATCAAGGAGCTGATCAGCGGCGGCGAGGATGAAGATCCCAGCACCACCAAGGCCTCGGCCGTGTTCGGCTACGTGATCGCGCAGATCGCGGTGATCGACATCGTGTTCTCGCTGGACTCGGTGATCACCGCCGTCGGCATCGCCGACCACATCCCGGTGATGGTCGCCGCGATCCTGCTGTCGGTGATGGTGATGCTGCTGGCCGCCAACCCGCTGGGCCGCTTCATCGATGCCAACCCGACCGTGAAGATGCTGGCCCTGGCCTTCATCCTGATGATCGGTGCGGTGCTGATACTGGACGGCCTGGACGTGCACGTGCCCAAGCCCTACATCTACGCCGCGATGGGCTTCTCGGTGCTGGTGGAGTGGCTGAATCTGCTGATGCGCCGCCGCGCCCGCGAGCACAACGTGCCGGGTGCCGGCAACTGGTAAGCGCGCCACAGGCGTGTGAGTCCCTCAGAACCCCCGGCATGCCGGGGGTTCTGCGTTGTGGGGGAGGTTGGCTCTGCAACGGCACTGCGGTTTTTGCACTTTTGGCTGCGTTCCGGCCTCCACTTGTGAATCAGGATCAACAGTGTTTTCCCGGGGCGAGGCTTAATCCGGCGCAGCAAAGCGCGCAGGCTACGCACTCCCGATTCCCGCCCCCCAGGACTCCCCCATGAATTCCAGAGCCGCCTTGCTGGCGCTTGCCGTTGGCGCCTTCGCCATCGGAACCACCGAGTTTGCCCCGATGGGCCTGTTGCCGGTCATCGCCGACGGCGTCGGCGTTGGCATCCCCACTGCGGGCATGCTGATCACCGCCTATGCCGTGGGCGTGATGCTGGGCGCGCCGGTGATGACCCTGCTGATGGGGCGTTTCGGCAAGCGCACCGCGCTGATGCTGCTGATGTCGATCTTCGTCGCCGGCAATCTGTTGTCTGCGCTGGCGCCGAACTACGGGATGCTGCTGCTGTCGCGCCTGGTCACCAGCCTCAACCACGGTGCCTTCTTCGGCATCGGTGCGGTGGTCGCTGCGAGCCTGGTGCCGAAGGAAAAGCAGGCTGCGGCCGTGGCCACCATGTTCATGGGCCTGACCATCGCCAACATCGGCGGCGTGCCGCTGGCGACCTGGGTCGGCCAGCAGCTGGGCTGGCGCCTGTCCTTCGCCGGGACTGCGGCGCTGGGCCTGGTCGCGATCACTGCGTTGGGCTTCGCGCTGCCCGCGTCCGCACCGGGACCGCGCCCGGACGTGCGCCGCGAACTGAAGGCGATCCTGCAGCCGCAGGTGCTGCTGGCCATGGCCACTACCGTGCTTGGTGCGGGTGCGATGTTCACGCTGTACACCTACGTCGCACCGGTACTGACCGAGTTGACCGGCGCCTCCAATACCTTCATCGCGATGGCGCTGGCCCTGATCGGCATCGGCTTCACCCTCGGCAACGGCATCGGCGGGCGCATGGCCGACTGGTCGCTCGATGGCGCCACCCGTATCCTGCTGGCTGCCCTGGCGGTGCTGATGTTCGTGCTGCCGCTGGCTTTCATGAGCCACGCCACCGCGGCGCTGGGTGTACTGCTGTTCGGCGCGGCGACCTTCGCCCTCGTGCCGCCGCTGCAGATCCGGGTGATGCAGGTGGCCAGCGAGGCGCCGGGCCTGGCGTCGTCGATCAACGTGGGTGCATTCAACCTGGGCAATGCGGTAGGTGCTGCGCTGGGTGGTGCGGTGATCAGCTCGGGACTGGGCTACGCCGCGATTCCGGTGGCCGGTGGCCTGCTGAGTGATATGGGGTTCCGGG
>NZ_JAZKVY010000234.1:0-675 GCF_036624925.1 Stenotrophomonas sp. A3_2 | reverse complement strand
TCCCCGATCACGCCTACCGGCGGGCCTGGCAAGCCTTCGATGCCCAACTCGATGGACGGCAGGCCTGCCGCGATGCCGTCGCGCTGCTCGATATCGCCGCCAGGGGCGACTGTGTCGACGTGCTGGCCCGGCGGATCGATGAGGCACTCGACAGAGGGCGCTTGCCCGATGTCGATGCGCTCAGGGACGAGTTCCTGCCAACCGCAAGATCGCAGCGCGATGTCACTATCCCGCCTCCCGATCTGCACAGCTACAACAGCTTGATCGCCAGCGGGGAGGTGTACTGATGACCCGCACCAAGGACCAGGCCGCCGCCGTGCTGCCTACCCTGCTCAAGGCCTTGCGCCTGCCGAGTATCAACCGCAACTGGAAGCGCCTCACCGACACCGCCGATCGCGATGGCTGGCCGGCCGCCAACCTGCTGGCCTCGCTTCTCGAGATCGAGATGGCCGATCGCTCCTCCCGGCGCATCCAGCGACATCGCGACCAGTCCGGCTTGCCCGCAGGCAAGACCTTCGCCACCTTCGATTTCGACGCAGCCCCCGGCATCCGCAAACCGCACCTCTTGTCCCTCGCCGCCGGTGACGACTGGATCGAGAGCGGCGGCAACCTGCTGCTGTTCGGCCAGAGCGGGACCGGCAAGACGCACGCAGTTGCTGCCATTGGTCATGCCCT
>NZ_JAZKVY010000233.1:0-427 GCF_036624925.1 Stenotrophomonas sp. A3_2 | reverse complement strand
AGACCATCGCCGAGGTGATGGGCGGGACGCTGTTTGGTGAAGCCCCGCTCGGCATGCATTCTAAACAACGAAAACCGGATACTGCGGACGGTTGGAGTAGCGTGCAGCAGTTTGCCGTGAGTGGTGTACCCTTGAAGACTTTTCTTCACCAACGGCATTACGGCGGTGCTTTTAGACAAGTTCTGGATGCAACCTCTTCTAACCGTGGCAATCTTATCGAAAATGCTGTTGAGGCTTTGTTTTTAAGTCGCAAAATCGCATTTCTCCGGACGGGCAGCCATAATCAGGCTGACATCGCGAGACGTTTTGAGGTTCAGGTAACGCCGGCGCCTGACTTTGTTGTATTCGATCCAAATGACGATAGCCTTAAGGCAATGCTCGAGTGTAAGGGCACGAACAATGGTGGAACGGCCCGCGACAAGGCCCT
>NZ_JAZKVY010000232.1:0-5501 GCF_036624925.1 Stenotrophomonas sp. A3_2 | reverse complement strand
CCGGGCCATGCCCGGCGGATGCCTGGACGCCGGGCATGGCCCGGCGCTACCGGCAGGTCAGGCTTCCGGAACGAAGCCAGCCGGCTTCTCTGCGTCCTTCTCGAACAGGAACTTGACCAGTTCGCCTTCAAGAAACGCACGATGCTCCGGGGTGCGCGGCGACAGCCGGTTCTCGTTGATCAGCATGGTCTGGTGCGCCAGCCATGCGGCCCAGGCCTGCTTGCCGATGTTGTTGAAGATGCGCTGGCCCAGCTCGCCGGGGTAGGGCACGAAGTCCAGGCCCTCGGCATCGCGTTGTTCGTACTGGCAGAAGACGGTTCGGGGCATGGCACTCACTCGTGGTTGCGGGATTTCTTGGAAGTTCGTTTTGGCGTCCTGATCGTGGCGCCGTCGAGCAGTTTGCGGATCGGCGCTGGCAGGCCCAATGCGGGTAGCTCGTCGTTGGCGACCCAGCGCAGCGTGGGTTCTTCCACGCGCAGGCCGCGCACCTTCCGTGACAATATCTGCAGGTGCAGCCTGTAGTGGCTGAAGGTGTGCTGCAGCACCGGCAGTTCCTCTGCATCTTCCAGCGAGCCGTCGACATGTGCGTCGAACCAGTCCTGCAGGTCGCTGCCGGCCTCCGCCTGCGGCAGCGTCCACAGCTGCGCCCAGATGCCGGTGTCCGGCCGCTTCTGCAGCAGCACGCGCTGCTGGGCGTCACGCAGCAGCAGAGCCACGGCTTCGCGCTCCGGCAGGGTCTTGCTGGGCTTGGGCGTGGGCAGTTCAGCGGTGCGGCCTTCGCTGCGTGCCACGCACGTGTCCTGCAGCGGGCAGATGACGCAGGCGGGCTTGGCCCGGCTGCATACGGACGCGCCCAGGTCCATTTGTGCCTGGGTGTAATCGGCCATGCGACCGGCCGGCACCTTCGCCACGTGTGCCTCGGCGATCGCCCATAGCTGCTTTTCGATGACTGGCAGGCCGGGGAAGCCGTCGATGCCGTGATAGCGGCTGAGCACGCGCTTGACGTTGCCGTCAAGGATCGCGAACGGGTCGTTCCAGGCCTGGCTGAGGATCGCGCCAGCGGTGCTGCGGCCAATGCCGGGCAGGGCATGCAATGCATCGAAATCGCGCGGCAGGTCGCCGCCGTGCAGTTCCACGCAGCGCTTTGCAGCGGCATGCAGGTTACGCGCACGGGCGTAGTAGCCAAGCCCTGCCCACTGCGCCATCACCGCGTCATTGCTGGCGGCGGCGAGGTCGGGCAGGGTCGGGAAGTGCTGCAGGAACCGCAGGAAGTACGGGATGACCGTGGTCACCTGGGTCTGCTGCAGCATGATCTCCGACAACCAGACCCTGTAAGGGCTGCGCGGGTGCTGCCAGGGCAGGTCGTGGCGGCCGTGGTCGTCGAACCAGTGCAGCAGGCGAGCGATGAAGTCGTCTTGCTGGGGGTTGTCGGCGCTGGCGTGCGGCTGGCGGGGCATGGGTGTTCCGGGGAAGGCAGCCACCCGTAGGGTGGCTCTACTGCATTGCGGTTGCGGTGCAGTAGAGCCACGCCATGCGTGGCTGCACGGTGTATCAGGCGCCCAGCGCTTCGGGCAGCAGGGCGTCGACGAAGGCTTCCGGGTCGAACACGCGCAGGTCTTCCGGGCGCTCGCCGATGCCGGCAAAGCGGATCGGAATGCCGAACTCGCGGGCCAGTGCGAACACCACGCCGCCCTTGGCAGTGCCGTCCAGCTTGGTCACCACCAGGCCGGTCACGTTCACCGCAGCATTGAACTGGCGCAGCTGCGACAGCGCGTTCTGGCCGGTGGTGCCGTCGATCACCATCAGCACCTCATGCGGCGCGGTGGGGTCGATCTTGCCGAGCACGCGGCGGATCTTGCCCAGCTCGTTCATCAGGCCGGACTGGGTGTGCAGGCGGCCGGCGGTATCGGCGATCAGCACCGAGGTGCCGCGTGCCTTGCCGGCCTGCAGCGCGTCGAACGCCACCGACGCGGCATCGGCGTTCTGCCCCTGCGCGACCACGGCCACGCCATTGCGCTCGCCCCAGGCCTGCAGCTGGGCCACGGCAGCGGCACGGAAGGTATCGCCGGCGGCCAGCATCAGGCTGTGGCCATCATCCTTGAAGCGCTTGGCCAGCTTGCCGATGGTGGTGGTCTTGCCGACACCATTGACGCCGACGGTGAGCACCACGAAGGGCTTGGCGTTGCGGTCGATCACCAGCGGCTTGGCGACCGGTTGCAGGATCGCGATCAGCTCGGCGCGCAGCGCGGCCAGCAGCGCATTGGCATCAGCGAACTCGCGCGACTTCATGCGCTTGCGCAGGCCCTCGACCAGATCGGTAGTGGCACCCACGCCGACGTCGGCAGTGATCAGTGCGGTTTCCAGTTCGTCCAGCAGGTCGTCGTCGAGCTTGGGATTGCGCGAGAACAGGCCACCGAAGCTGCGCGCGATGACGCTGTTGCGCAGGCGCTCGCGCCAGCCGGGCTTGCCGGCCGGGGCTGGCGGGGCATCCACCAGAGCTGGCAGGTCGGCGGCCGGGGCGGTTGGTTCCTCGACCGGAATGACCGGAGCCAGAGGGGCCAGCACGGCGGCCGCAGCCAGCACTTCGGCCTGGACGTCCTCCGGCGCGGTGACCGGCTGCGCAGCCGGTACGGCAGGCCATTCGGCGACGGGCGCCGGTTCCGGTACAGGTGCCGGTGCTGCGGCTTCGACTACCGGGATCGTGGCGGCGTCTTCGGCCGGGGCGGCTGACGGGAACGCCGCCGCCAGCTCTTCAGCCGAGTAGTGCTGGGTCTTGGGTGCCTCCGTGGCGGGGGCATCCTGGGGCTTCTTGCGGCGGAAAAAACTGAGCATTGGCAAAAGGCGCTGAAATCAGGGGGATATGCTACCACTCGGGCCTGTCGGGCTGATGTGGACTCAAGGTCGCGGCCCGCCGGCCGTTAACCGGTCCGAAGGGCTGCGCAGCGCGGCCCGGAGACCGCCATGAACGACGTGATGGGAATCGCTCTCGGCGGGATGCGCGCGGCCCACCAGGGCGTGCAGGTGGCCGCGCACAACGTGGCCAACCTGGCGACTCCTGATGCCCGACGCCTGCAACTGCTGCGCAGTGAGGCGGAGCAGGGCGGGGTGCAGGCCGCGATGACCCCTGCCGACGCCGATGCTGGCGCGCCATTGGGGGACCTGCTGACGGCGAAAGCCGAGGTGGTGGCCTTCGCCGCCAATGCCACGGTGATACGGCGCCAGGACCAGATGCTGGGTTCGCTGCTGGATCGGGAGGTCTGAGCCGCCCGGCTTTGGTGGGTGTCAACCTGGGTTGACACGCTCGCCCCCTGAGTAGGTGCCAACCTTGGTTGGCACGCTTTTGGGGCGCCAACCAAGGTTGGCCTCTGCTGCAGTGCCAACCAAGGTTGGCACCAACCAGAGCATCGCCGGGCCATGCCCGGCGACCACCGCCTCGATCAGGCCGACAACTCCAGCAGCAGCTTGTTCAGGCGCGCCACATAGGCGCCGGGGTCCTTCAGGCTGTCACCGGCGGCCAGTGCGGCCTGGTCGAACAGTACCCGGCCGAGATTATCGAAGCGTGCGCCGTCGGCTTCTGCATCCAGCTTGGCGATCAGCGGATGGCCCGGATTGATCTCCAGCACCGGCTTGCTGTCCGGCACCTTCTGCCCGCTGGCTTCGAGGATCTGGCGCATCTGCAGGCCCAGGTCCTGCTCGCCGATGGCCAGCACCGCCGGCGAATCGGTCAGGCGGTGCGAGACGCGCACGTCGGCCACGTCATCGCCCAGTACCGTCTTCAGGCGCTCGACCAGGCCCTGCTTGTCCTTGGCCGCCGCTTCCTGTTCCTGCTTGTCCGCTTCGGTTTCCAGCGCGCCCAGGTCGAGGTCGCCGCGGGCGATGTCGACGAAGCCCTTGCCGTCGAAATCGGTCAGGTAGCCCATCAGCCACTCGTCGATGCGGTCGGTCAGCAGCAGCACTTCCACGCCCTTCTTGCGGAACACTTCCAGGTGCGGGCTGTTGCGCACCTGGCTGTAGCTCTCGCCGGTGAGGTAGTAGATCTTGTCCTGGCCTTCGCTCATGCGGCCGAGGTAATCGGCCAGCGACACAGTCTGTGCATCGCCGTCGCCACGGGTGGAGGCGAAGCGCAGCAGCCCGGCCACCTTCTCACGGTTGTTGTAGTCCTCGGCCGGGCCTTCCTTCAGCACCTGGCCGAATTCCTTCCAGAACGTGGCGTACTGCTCCGGCTTGTCGGTGGCCAGCTTTTCCAGCATGTCCAGCGAACGCTTGGTCAGCGCGGCCTTCATCGAATCGATGACCGGGCCGGACTGCAGGATCTCGCGCGAGACGTTCAGCGAAAGGTCGTTGGAATCGACCACGCCCTTGATGAAGCGCAGGTACAGCGGCAGGAACTGCTCGGCCTGGTCCATCACGAACACGCGCTGCACATACAGCTTCAGGCCCTTGGGCGCATCACGGTGATACAGGTCGAACGGCGCGCGGCCAGGCACGTACAGCAGCGAGGTGTACTCCAGCTTGCCTTCGACCTTGTTGTGGCTCCACGCCAGCGGATCGCTGTGATCGTGTGCAACGTGCTTGTAGAACTCGGTGTACTCGGCGTCGCTGATCTCGGTGCGCGGACGGGTCCACAGCGCGCTGGCACGGTTGACGGTTTCCCATTCGGCCGCGGCGCCTTCTTCGCCACCTTCCTTCGGCATCTGGATCGGCAGGCCGATATGGTCCGAGTACTTCTTGAGGATGCTGCGCAGGCGCCAGCCATCGGCGAAGCCGTGCTCGCCGTCCTTGAGGTGCAGCACGATGCGGGTACCGCGCTCGGCCTTGTCGACGGTGGCCACTTGGAAATCGCCTTCGCCGCGCGAGGTCCAGCGCACGCCTTCGCCTGCGGCCAGGCCGGCGCGGCGCGAGGTCACTTCCACTTCGTCGGCAACGATGAAGGCGCTGTAGAAGCCGACGCCGAACTGGCCGATCAGCTGCGAATCCTTCTTCTGGTCGCCGGACAGCTGGCGCAGGAAGTCGCCGGTGCCGGACTTGGCAATCGTGCCCAGGTGGGCGATGGCTTCGGCGCGGCTCATGCCAATGCCGTTGTCGTCGATGGTGATGGTGTGGGCGGAGGGATCGAAGCTGACGCGCACGCGCAGTTCGCTGTCGCCTTCCAGCAGCGCCGGCTGGGTCAGGGCCTCGAAGCGCAGCTTGTCGGCGGCGTCGGCGGCGTTGGAGACCAGCTCGCGGAGGAAGATTTCCTTGTTGGAGTACAGCGAGTGGATCATCAGCTGCAGCAGCTGCTTGACTTCGGTCTGGAAGCCAAGGGTTTCGGTCTGGATGGTGTCGGTCATCGATAGGGCTCCATGTGCAATGCCGCGCCAGCGCGTGCGGCCTCGCCAAGGGGTATGGCTGATTGTCCCGAAATCAAGGGGTTGGTCGGCCGGGCTGCGCCCGGCACCCGCCCAGTGCAACTGCAACTGCCAAAGCCAGAGCCAGAGCGGCATTCCGTGGGATGGCGGGGC
>NZ_JAZKVY010000231.1:0-469 GCF_036624925.1 Stenotrophomonas sp. A3_2 | reverse complement strand
GTCGCGGCAACGCGCATGGCGGATCTGGTGTGGAGCACCGGGTGCGGTGCGTGGTACGAGGGACCTGGCGGGCGGGTTACCGCCAACTGGCATGGTTCGACGCTGGAATATGGGCGCCTGCTGGCGCGGCCCGACTGGGAGGCATGGAAGTTCGGTTAGTTACAAAAGATCTTCTTTTTCCTATTTCCCGTGCGCTGGGAACAATCCGCGCACGGGCACCACGCGAAGAACAAAAATCAAAAGTCTTTTTGCTTCTTTTTCTTCAGAAAAAGAAGACTCCTTTCTGTTTTGCCGTCAGAACCCTGTAAAGCCCGCCTCGGGGTTCGGGCTGCCGCGATCGGCCGTGGCAACCCGGGCCGCCGTCTTGTGCGGGGCGATCGCCAGTTTCACCGGCGCCGACTTGACCGTGCGCGCGGGACCGCCGGCGGTGCGGGGCGCCGCGACGGTGCCGCGCAACGAGAGCAGCAGG
>NZ_JAZKVY010000230.1:0-325 GCF_036624925.1 Stenotrophomonas sp. A3_2 | reverse complement strand
AGCGCCCGTTCTTCGGGGCGCTGAGCGGCCGGCGGTGGTGTGGCGCAGCCGCCCGCCAGAAGGGCGAGTGCGGCGGCAGGCGGACAGAGTCGGCGTATGGACATGCTGGCTTCGCTTCCCAGTGGCCCCAGGGGGAGCATTGCGAATAGGCCGGAAGTGTTCCGGCAACGGAGCGAAGGTCAGGTCAGAGGTGGAGCACCACCGTGCGGTGGATGCGCAGCCTGATGTCGGTGCGCACTCGATAGTGCCGCGGCGGCACGATCCGGGTCGGCAGCAGCGGCGGCGGATCGGCGCCCCAGGCCGCTGAGAAGGCCATGAACGCGAC
>NZ_JAZKVY010000229.1:0-508 GCF_036624925.1 Stenotrophomonas sp. A3_2 | reverse complement strand
TGGCGGGCGGCTGAGCCAGCTTTGCGGCACGGCGGTGCGGGAGCGGTGGCCGGTGGTGCAGGCCTTCATGGGCTCGCTGCACGCGGTGCTGCGGCATGTAGTGGCGGAGGGGCAGCGCCATGGCGCGTTCCGGGCCGATCTGGCGCTGGAGACGAAGGTGGGGGCGCTGGTCGATGCGCTGAGCTGCGTCTGGCATCCGTACATGCTGGAGCTGTCCGCGCCGGAGACGCTGCAGGCCGAGTGCGACCGGGTGGTGGATTTCCTGCTGCTGGGGCTGCGCGCGACCGGGGTGCCCGAAAAAAGTTTAAACTGAAGATTTTTTCCATATTTCATTTTTTGTGAGGGTCGCCTATATCGGGGGTGTTCGGTCGCCCGGAGGGCATGATGAACCCCATCGTTATCGGTTCTGTTGCGTCGGCGGGGCTGTCGCTGGCCCTGATCCTCGGGGCTGGGAGCGCCACCCGGGAGGCGGCGACGGCGCAGCCACCGCCATTGGTGCGGAGCCAGA
>NZ_JAZKVY010000228.1:0-364 GCF_036624925.1 Stenotrophomonas sp. A3_2 | reverse complement strand
CTGGCAAATCCTCGGTGATCAGGAACGGCTTCACCCGCTCGGTCACAGCACATCCTCCAGCAGGAAGCCGAGCACCGCATCCAGCCCGATATTCGGCACCCCATAATGCCCGCCATCCGGCAGCCGCACCGGCTCGAATTGCGGCAGGGCCAGGAACGGATGCGCCCAGAACTCGGCATCCGGCGGCCGGTCCGGCACCTCGCCCGGATAGGACACCGCCGCCCGCTCCTGCCCCAGCACCCGCCCGCGCACCGCGGAGACCGGCCGCCCTTCCAGCCGCAGCACGAAATCCTCGGTGCAGCGCACGGAGGCCAAGGCGAAATGCGCCGTCGCCACCCCGCCCCCCGGCACCGGCGTCAGCGAT
>NZ_JAZKVY010000227.1:0-416 GCF_036624925.1 Stenotrophomonas sp. A3_2 | reverse complement strand
GCTGGGATTGGCACTGTTGTTTGGGTCAGCCATGCTGGCCAGGCGCGGTTATTGGCCGAATATGTGTTTTACTCATTCGCTTTTGTTATGGGCTTCGTGTTTCTGCTTGTCCTTCGAGTGATATGGGCTGGCTGGCAGGATTTCCGTCGGCAGGGACTTGCAGAGAAGCGGATTAGCCTGTCGTGGTCGGATTCCGGCGTGGAGGTTGGCGACGGTGTGTCGTTCAGTCATATCGCCTGGCGGGACGTTCGGCGGGTGCATGTTTCGCGCGGGATCGTTTTGATTGAGTTCATCAACCTGACCCGTTTGATCGTGCCAAGACGCGCGCTGACTCAGTTGCAGATCGACGACCTTTTATCCCGGCCGGCGGCTGTCTGATTATTGTTTTGGGGCACGCGACTGGGGCCGTTCTCCAA
>NZ_JAZKVY010000023.1:0-2727 GCF_036624925.1 Stenotrophomonas sp. A3_2 | reverse complement strand
TGGGCAGGACACGCCGTAAACCCGTCCCTGGGGGCTCGATGGCGCCATCCATGGCGCCAACGGTCCTGCCCACCCACACCGCCCCACCCCCGACAATTTCCCGATGACGGATCGAACATCCACATCATTCACCGTCGAAATCGATCAGACATCGAAATTGATCGAATGAGATCCGACAGATCGCGGAAAACCGTCGAAGGCGGGGTGGGTCCGGTGGCAGGGGCGTGAGCCGCATGGATGCGGCGACCGAGCTTACATGGGTGAGGGCGCTTTGCTTGCGAAGCACCGCTTCGCAAGCGCCCGAACGCACAGCCGCCAGCGGCTGGGCCGGGCCCCGGAGGGGTACTTGCAGCGTCCCCTGCCACCGGACCCACCCCGCCTACCCACAGGAATCCGGCCTTTGCCGTTGCTTCAGCCTCTGCGGGTGCAGGGCGCAGCCCTGCAGAGAGAACCCCTTACCTGAACAGGCCTTTTTGCGCGAGGTCTCAGCCATCGGTTAGACTAGACAGGTCTGCAGCGGCCGTCCGTTTCCCTCCGGGACCGCCGGCGACCAGGGTCCGCCCTCTTCGCCCGCCCCCACTCCGACGCCGTTCGTCACGCATTCCAGCCGGCGCTTCGTGCCGGCTGCACCCAACTTCTCGCAGCGCGGTTCACGGGAACGCTCCGAGTCAGCCGATCACTTTGATCTGCCCCCGTCTGTCCGTTCGGACAGGCGTTTCTTGTACCTGGAGCAATCTCAATGTCTTTTGAATCGCTGGGCCTGGCGCCCTTCCTGCTGCGTGCGCTTGCCGAGCAGGGCTACGAAAACCCGACCCCGATCCAGCAGCAGGCGATCCCGCTGGCGCTGGCCGGTCGCGACCTGCTGGCCGGCGCACAGACCGGTACCGGCAAAACTGCCGCGTTCGGCCTGCCGTTGCTGCAGCACCTGGGCACCGCCTCGCAGGAAGTGCGTGCCGGCCCGCGCAAGCCGCGTGCGCTGATCCTGGCCCCGACCCGCGAACTGGCCACCCAGGTGCATGACAGCCTGCGCGGCTACAGCAAGTACCTGCGTATCCCCAGCGCCTGCATCTACGGCGGTGTCGGCATGGGCAACCAGCTGGACATCCTGCGCCGTGGCGTGGACCTGCTGGTGGCCTGCCCGGGCCGCCTGATCGACCACCTGGAGCGTCGCAGCGTCGACCTGTCCGGCATTGAACTGCTGGTGCTGGACGAAGCCGACCGCATGCTCGACATGGGCTTCCTGCCGTCGATCAAGCGCATCCTGGCCAAGCTGCCGAAGCAGAACCGCCAGACCCTGCTGTTCTCGGCCACCTTCGAGGACAACATCCGCCAGCTGGCGCTGGAGTTCATGCGCAACCCGGAACAGATCCAGGTGACGCCGAAGAACACCGTGGCCGAAACCATCACCCACCGCGTGCACCCGGTCGATGCCGGCCGCAAGCGCGACCTGCTGCTGCACCTGCTGGCGCAGGACAGCCGCGAGCAGACCCTGGTGTTCGCCCGTACCAAGCACGGCAGCGACAAACTGGCCACGTTCCTGGAAAAGTCGGGCATCAAGACTGCGGCGATCCATGGCAACAAGAGCCAGGGCCAGCGCCTGCGTGCGCTGGGCGACTTCAAGGCCGGCCGCGTGACCGTGCTGGTGGCCACCGACATCGCTGCGCGCGGCATCGACATCAACGAGCTGCCGAAGGTGATCAACTTCGACCTGCCGATGGTGGCCGAGGACTACGTGCACCGCATCGGTCGTACCGGCCGCAACGGCGCGACCGGCCAGGCGATTTCGCTGGTGGCGCAGGATGAAGTGAAGCTGCTGCGCGCGATCGTGCGCCTGCTGGGCCGCGACATGGACATCCGCGATGTACCGGGCTTCGAACTGCAGGTTCCGATCCGCTGGGGCAACAGTGCGCCGGGCAAGGCCGAGCACGATACCGGTGAGCGCGCACCGCGCAAGAGCCACGCGCGCCGTCCGCACGGTGATGCGCCGCGCCATGCGCATGCCGGCCCGAAGAAGGCCGGCGGTGGCCGCCGCGAAGGCGGTGGAAATGGCCAGCAGCGTGCAGGTGCCGGCCAGGGCCAGCGCCGTGGCGGTGGTGGCAATGGTGGCGGCCGTGGTCGTGGCCAGGGTGGCGGCGGTGGTCGCGCTGGCTGATCCCAGCTGACATGGAGGGTGCTTCCCGCTGCGCGGGGGGCTATCGAAGGACGGCGCTGACGCGCCGTCCTTTTTTGTTGCTGGCTACCGCGAGTAGAAGCCGGCGGTGTGCTGCGCTGAGGGCGGATGGGCGTGGGGCCAGCGCAAAACACGCCGTTAACCCATCCATGGGGGCTCGGTCGGCGCATCCATGCGCCTCACGGTTTTGCGCTGGCACCACGCCCATCCGCTTCAAGCATTGCCCGCGCCTTCTTCTCCCGCCGGGTAGCCGGGAGAAGAAAGATGAAATTCAAATTCAAATTCAAATTCAAAGTCAAAAGCCGAAGCCGCAATTCCTGGCTTTGCCTTTGCTTTTGCTTTTGCCCTTGCTCCCGCCTTGGGGTCTGATGCGTCCGCGCCCGCAGGAAACTGTCATGGGAGGCAGGGGGCCTCAGCCAGGACCGTTGGCGCCAACGATGGCGCCATCGAGCCCCCAAGGATGGGTTGACCGCGTGTCCTGGCTGAGGCCCCCTGCCTCCCAAGCACAACAACGCCTCGGCGCCAAACGCCTCAACCCCGCGCCTTACTCGGATTCA
>NZ_JAZKVY010000226.1:0-77385 GCF_036624925.1 Stenotrophomonas sp. A3_2 | reverse complement strand
GGATGCAGCAGGCGTGCGGGGAGCAGGTGGATGGCGCCTGCAAGGATTGGTTGAGTTGAGTTGATGAAAACGCCGGCGGCTGGTTCGCCTGCCGGCGCCTTTGTTGATACCGGTTGTGGGGGGGGGGGGGGGGGGGGGGGGCGCCCCCCCCAACACCACCAAGGTGGGGCCGGCCCCGCCCCCACGCCCCCCCCCCCACCGCCCGTTGTCCGGGGGGCGGGGGCAGCTGTGCCCCGCGCCCGGCTGTTTCCAAACGGGGTTTCTGTTTGGGCCGGCCGGGGGCGGCCACCCCGACCTTGCCGGCATGCCGGCCCGCGGCCGGCACTACCATTTCGCTCGTGCTGTCCTGCAGGAAGAATCAAAGCGACGAACGCGTACGCACCTCAATCCCGCCCCTTGACCTCAACCAATGTTGAGGTGCGATAACAGTCTCCCCACGGCCAGCCCTCTGGCCTTCCCCACGGAGATTGCTTCGATGTCGTACTCGCTTCCCCCGCTCCCCTACGCCTACGACGCCCTTGAGCCGCATTTCGATGCGCGCACGATGGACATCCACCACAGCAAGCACCACCAGGCCTACGTCAACAACCTCAACGCCGCCATCGAGCAGGCCGGCATCGCCGAGCAGCCGGTCGAGGCGCTGATCGCCAACCTCGATGCCGTGCCCGAGGCGCAGCGCGGCGCCATCCGCAACAACGGCGGCGGCCACGCCAACCACAGCCTGTTCTGGACCGTGCTCAGCACCAACGGTGGTGCACCCGATGACGAACTGGCCGCCGCCATCGACCGTGACCTCGGCGGTTTCGATGCTTTCAAGGAGGCCTTCACCAAGGCGGCGCAGACCCGCTTCGGCAGCGGCTGGGCCTGGCTGACCAGCGATCGCGATGGTCGCCTGCAGGTGGAAAGCAGCGCCAACCAGGACAGCCCGCTGATGGGTGCGGCCGTGGGCCTGTCCGGCAACACCCCGATCCTCGCACTGGATGTCTGGGAACACGCCTACTACCTGCACTACCAGAACCGTCGCCCGGACTACATCGGTGCGTTCTTCAACATCATCAACTGGGCCGAGGTCGGCCGGCGCTACCGCCAGGCCAGGGCCTCATGAGCGGCGAAACGCTGCCGTACGCCGGGCCGTGGGCGGGGGTTTTCCCCGCCCCGGCCCCGGTGCCGTCGGTCGAGATGCCGCCGCGGGCCCTGCGGCGGCTGCTCGGCCACTTTCCTACCGGCGTGGCCATCGTCTGCACGCGCGATGCGCAGGGCAAACCCATCGGCCTGACCATCAATTCGTTCGTGCCGGTGTCATTGCAGCCGCCACTGGTGCTGTGGAACCTGGCGTTGCATGCGCAGAGCCTGTCCACCTTCCAGCGCGCCACCCGCTTTGCGATCAGCGTGCTGGCGGCCGACCAGGAAGCGCTGGCCCGGCGCTTTGCCGATCCGCAGGTCCGCAACCGCTTCGACGGCCTGGCATTGCTGGATGATGACGAGGATGCTCCACCACGCATCGCCGGTGCGGTCGCCCACCTCACCTGTACCCGCCACGCACAGTGGCCGGTGGGTGATCATCTGCTGCTGGCCGGCCGCATCATCGAAGTGCACGAGAACGGCGGCGCGCCGCTGCTGTTCCATCGTGGCCGCTTCCAGCCCGGCCCCACCGAACTGCTGGTGGAGGTGCGCGGATGAACATCGAAGCCCTGGAATGCATGCTTGCCAACGGCAAGGACGGCGCGCTGCTGCGCTTCGGCCTGGGCAAGGGTTGGCTGGATGCGGGCAACCCGGTGCGCGCGGCCACCCATCTGGGCCGGTGCGTGGTGCTTGATCCGCAGTATTCCGCGGCGTGGAAGCTGCTGGGCAAAGCCTGGCTGGCCAGTGGCCAGCCGCTGGCGGCGCGCGAAGCATGGCAACGCGGCTTGAGCGTGGCCGGCAGCAAGGGTGACCAGCAGGCACACAAGGAAATGCAGGTGTTCCTGCGCCGCCTGGACCGCGAACAGGCGGCCCTGGCGAAGGCGGGCTGAGTCGATCAGCCCGCGTTGGCCGATGCCGGCGCGGACATGATGTCCGGCATCGGCAGGCGGCGCGGCTTGCTGGGGAACGCGTGACGCAGGATGCGCCAGACCACCTGGCCGAACTGGCGCGGCAGCGAGCCGTTGTTGTAGTGCTGGCCGTAACGACGGCAGATGTCCTTCACTTCCTTGGCGATGGCCGCATAACGGTTGGCCGGCAGATCCGGGTAGAAATGGTGCTCGATCTGGTGGCTGAGGTTGCCCGACAGCACGTTGATCAGGAAGCCACCGCTGATGTTGGACGAACCGCGCAGCTGGCGCAGGTACCAATGGCCGCGCGACTCATTGCGCAGGCACTCCTTGGGGAAGGTTTCCGATTCGGCGGTGAAGTGCCCGCAGAAGATGATCACGTAGGTCCAGATGTTGCGCAGGCCGTTGGCGACCAGGTTGCCCAGCATCACGGTGAGGAAGAACGGACCAGCCAGCAGCGGGAAGAACACGTAGTCCTTCAGCACCTGGCGGGCCATCTTGCGCGCCACCGGGCGGGTCTGCAGCCACATCGCACGGCCGCTGATGCGGCCCTTCAGCCAGCGGCCAAGGCGAAGGTCCTGCGCGGCCACACCCCACTGGAACAGCAGCGCGAAGATCGGCGCGATGATCGGCTGCAGCAGGTAGAACGGCTTCCAGCGCTGTTCCGGGAAGATTCGCAGCAGGCCATAACCGATGTCATCGTCCATGCCACGCACATTGGTGTAGGTGTGGTGGCGGAAATTGTGGGTCTTGCGCCAGTTGTCGGCGGTGGCAACGATGTCCCACTCGTAGGTGTTGCCATTGAGCTTGGGGTCACCGGTCCAGTCGAACTGGCCGTGCATCACGTTGTGGCCCAGCTCCATGTTCTCCAGGATCTTCGACAGCGCCAGCAGCAGCGTGCCGGTGATCGCGGCCGGCCACAGCAGCGGCATCCAGAACAGCGGCGAAAAGGCCGCCAGGAACAGCAGGCCACGGCCACCCACGCCGAACCAGCGCACGGCGGCGGCCACGCGGCGGATGTAGCGGGTATCGGAGGCGCCGAGGCTGCCGATCACACGGTCGCGGATCGCATCGAGTTCCTCACCGAAGGCATGCATCTCGGCGGTGCTCAGGGCACGGTCGGTAGCGCGGGTCATGGCAGGCGTCCTCAGAGATCCAGAGTCAGGTCGGTGGTCGGTGCGCTCACGCAGATCCGCACCGGCTGTGCCGATTCGGACTGCAGGTCGCCGGTGCGAAGGTGGCGGGTGGCGCCACTGACGCGATCACAGGTGCAGGTGTTGCAGATGCCCATGCGGCAACCGTGCTTGGGCTTGATGCCATGCGCTTCCAGGCTTTCCAGCAGCGAGCGGCCTCGCGGCACGCTCAGCTGGCGGCCACTGCGCGCAAGCGTCAGCGACACCTCGCCTTCGCTGCTGGCATCGCGCAGTGGCGCCGGCGGGGTGAAGGCTTCGGCCTGGAAGCCAGCCACCTGGTGCGCCAGGCGTTCACGCGCAGCGGCAACGAAGCCATCCGGACCGCAGGCCAACACATGGCGCTGCGCCAGCGGCGTGTCATCGCCGGCCACCTGCAGATCATGGGTATCGATGCGCGCGGCCGGCGCCTCACCCTCGCGGGTGGTCAGCAGATGCACGCGCAGGTTCGGATGTGCCGCGGCCAGCGCCTGCAGTTCATCACGGAACTGCAGATGGGCGGCGGTGCGCTCCCAATAGAACAGGTCCACCGGTGCTGCCAGCGGGCGCTGGCAGGCGTCGCGCAACAGGCTGCGCATCGGCGTGATGCCACTGCCGGCAGCCAGCAGCAGCACCGGCGCCGCGGCCGGCATATGGAACTCGCCGAAGGCGGCATCGAGGCGGAACAGTTCGCCCGGCTGTGCATGGTTGACCAGATGCTGGCTGACCCGGCCGCCATCGATCGCCTTGACGGTGATCGCCAGCTCGCGCCGACCCAGTGCGGTAGGGCTGTAGCTGCGCTGCCACAGGCGCCCCTCAATCTCGACGCCCAGGGTGACGTGCTGGCCGGCGCGCACGCCGGCCCAGTGCCGGTTGGTGCGCAGGACCAGGGTCGCCGCGCCCTCGCCGGCCGGCTCGCGCCGGACCAGTCGGGCCACCGGCTCGCGCAGGGTCCACAGGGGATTGAGCTGGCCCGCCCAGAAATCGAACAGCGACGGCGAGACCCAGCGGTACGGAGAGAACAGGGACGGACGGACGACAGCGCTCATGGGCGCACTATACGGGCGCACATACACCTGTGTATACATGTGTATATTGAACCGGATTGGGTATGATTCAGCCTCGCCCCACCGGAACCCCCATGGCCGCCGCCACCGCCTTGTCGACGCCTGAAGATGCCAACAGCCCGGCCCGCCGTACGGTGAGCCGCGAGGATCTGCTGGCCGCCGCCCTGAAGCTGATCGGGCCACACCGCAGCCTGTCCACGCTCAGCCTGCGCGAAGTGGCACGTGAGGCCGGCATTGCGCCGAACAGCTTCTACCGGCAGTTCCGCGACATGGACGAACTGGCCGTGGCGCTGATCGACGCCGCCGGCCGCTCGCTGCGCACCATCATCGGCGAGGCCCGCCAGCGCGCCACGTCTACCGCCACCAGCGTGGTGCGCGTTTCCGTGGAGACCTTCATGGAACAGCTGCGCGCCGACGACAAGCTGCTGCACGTGCTGCTGCGTGAAGGCGCGGTCGGCTCGGACGACTTCAAGCATGCGGTCGAACGCGAACTGCACTATTTCGAAGAAGAGCTGCAGCACGACCTGGTGCGCCTGGCTGCACTGGACGGCGCTGTGCTGCATGCCCCCGAGCTGGTGGCCAAGGCCATCACCCGGCTGGTGTTCGCGATGGGTGCCACCGCCATGGACCTGCCGCCGGAGAAGGATCCGGAACTGGTCGAACAGATCTCCACGATGATCCGCATGATCATCGTCGGCGCCCGGACCCCCGCCGCATTCCGCCGCGGCTGACGATCCGACCGCGCCTACACGGCAACTCCATCCTATGGACATGACCACCGGCAGGGTTGCGGTCGTTTTATGTAATGTTATAACACATGCATGATCTGACTCGACTGGTACCCAAAGCGTAATTGCCTCAGCCTCGTTATATAGCACTTGCTATATTAATAAGCCGCTGCTTTCATATGCGTCAGCCAGGTCGCCCTCGCCGCCTTTCTTCTCCCAAGGACGACGCCCTCATGCCCGTTGCCACGCCCCTCTTCCATCGGCTGCCCCTGGCCGCCGCCATTGCCCTGACCGTGCCGCTGCCTGCACTGGCCGCCACCTCGAAGCCCACCGAGCTGGACCGCGTGCAGGTCAAGGTCAGCACCGCCACCCGCAGCGAACGCCTGCTATCCGATGTCCCGATCCGCACCGAAGTGCTGCGCAAGGAAGACATCGCGCTGCGCGCGGCCACCGACTTCTCGCGCGCCGCCGAGCTGATCAACGGCCTGCGCGTGGAAAGCAACTGCCAGAACTGCAACACCAGCGAAGTGCAGCTGCTGGGCCTGCCCGGTGCCTACAACCAGCTGTTGTTCGATGGCATCCCGCTGTTGTCCACGCTGGGCAGCGTGTACGGCCTGGAACAGATCCCGGCCGGGTTCGTCGACCGCATCGAAGTGGTCAAGGGCGGCGGCTCGGCGCTGTACGGCCCGGGTGCGGTGGCCGGTGTGATCAACCTGATTCCGCCGCTGCCGGCGCGCAGCGGCGGCCATGTGCAGGCCGGCGTGGATGTCCTGAAGGGCACACCGCAGAAGAATGCCGACGTGCGCCTGGACCTGGTGGCGAAAGATGCCGACGCCGGGCTTTCAGTGATTGCCCAGCGCAACTGGAACAGCGGCATCGACTACAACGGTGACGGCTACACCGAGATCACCCGCAAGAACCTCAAGGTCGGCGGGCTGCAGGCCTGGTACGCGCCCACGCCGGGCACGCGGCTGCGCCTGGACCTGCAGGTGACCGATGAAACCCGGCGTGGCGGCGATCGACTGGATCAGCCCGAATACCTGGCCAACATCGCCGAATCGCTGGATACGAAATACCGGCGCGGCAGCGTGTCGTGGGATCAGGAAATCAATGCCGACGTCGATTTCCGCCTGGCCTACGCCTTCGCCGACATCGACCGCGACAGTTTCTACGGCGGTCTTGGCGACGTGGTTACCGATCCGTCTGCACCCGGCTATGACCCGTCGCAGCTGGATCCCAACGTGGCCGGCAGCGCGGCCTCGCGTTCGTGGCGCCAATACGGCCGCACCCAAAACCCGCTGCACTATATCGACAGCCAGTTGAACTGGCGGCTGGGCGCGCACGCGCTGGCCTTCGGCGTGCAGTACAAGCACGAGGCGCTGCGCGACGGCAACCGCACCGGTGACGGGCAGCGCCTGGCGGTGCTGGAAGATGCAACCTTCCACAACCTGGGCGCCTTCATCCAGGACGAATGGAGCCTGCGTGACAACGTCGACCTGGTACTGGGCGCACGCGTGGACAAGAGCTCGGAACTGGACAGCGCGGTGTTCTCGCCGCGCATCGCCCTGGCCTGGCAGGCCACGCCCAACCTGAAATGGCGCGCCGGCATCGCCACCGGCTTCCGTGCGCCGGAGATCTTCGTCGAGGACGTGCACGTCGATACGCTGGGTGGCGAGCAGGTGCGCGTGCGCAACACCGATGGCCTGAAGGAAGAGCGCGCGTTGACCACCCTGTTCGGCTTCGACTGGCGCTCGGACCCGGCCAATCCAGTGTGGAGCTGGGATGCTACCGCCTCCTATGCACGCATCCGCGATACCTTCGCGCTGGGCGAGATCCAGCGCGGCGGTGACGGACAACTGAGCCAGCTGCGCTACAACGCTTCCGGCTCCAACGTGCTGGGCGCGGAAACCAACCTCGGCTGGCAGCCGTCGCCGCAGTGGCGCCTGACCGCCGGTGCCTCGTGGTACCGCTCGCGCTTCCGCGAACCGCAGCGCATCTTCGACGACACCGGCGACGGTGGCGACACCATCATCGAAAGCCGCGACTACCTGAAGACCCCGCGCTGGACCGGCCTGGCGCAGCTCAGCTGGATGCCCGCCGAGCCGTGGGAAACCTTCGTCGCGCTGCGCCATACCGGGCCGATGTCGGTGCTGAACAACCGGTTGGGCGAGCTGCACCGTACGCGTTCCTTCCTGGTCACCGATCTTGGTGCTCGCTGGCACCGCCATCTGGGCGCGCAGGCGCAGCAGGAAGTGTCGGTGGCCGCGGGTGTCAAGAACGTGTTCGATCAGCGCCAGAAAGATCTGGAAGTGGGCGCGCTGCGTGACAGCGACTATGTCTACGGGCCGCGCTTCGCGCGTTCGTGGTACGTCAACCTGCGCTATGCGTTCTGAACTGCAGCGAGCGTTGTTGCTGGCCTGTGCCGTGCTGCTGGCCGCACCGGCGATGGCTGCGGACCTGCACGCGCAGGTCTCGGCCTCGCTGATGCGGCCGGAACAGCGCTCGCTGCGACCGATGCAATGGACACAGCCGCCGAAACTGGTGGCGCTGTACTTCGGTGCCGACTGGTGTGCACCGTGCCATGCCTTCGTACCCACGCTGCGCAGCGTGCGTGATGCCCTGCGCCAAGCCGGCGCCGATACCGAAGTGGTGTACGTCAGCCAGGATGAGAGCGAGAGCGCGCTGCGCCGCTACATGCACGCGCAGGAGATGCCGTGGCCGGTGCTTGACCCGCGCCGCGCTGCGCGCATGCCGGCCCTGCAGGCATTGGCCGGGCTGGCACCGCCGAATCTGGTAATGATCGATGCCGACGGCACGGTGCTGGCCAATGGCTGGCAAGGCCGGCGTTACCAAGGCCTGCAGCCGGTGTTGAAGGAATGGACGAAACGGGCGTGCGCGCAGGTACAGGCCCGCTGCCCGCCTGGATTGTAGATCCACGCCATGCGTGGATGCTCCCTGTCATCGCGCGAACAGCAGCCGAGCATGGCTCGGCTCTACAGGAAACGTGGCTCAGCCGCCCTCGGCCTTGCGCACGAACGCCTCGAACAGCGCCAGCGTCTGCTCGCTCACATGGTGCTCGATACCCTCCGCATCACGCCGTGCCGTGTCAGGGTCCACGCCCAGCGCCAGCAGGAAACGCTCCACGGTCTGGTGCCGCTGGCGGCTGGCATGGGCCAGCGCCTCGCCTTCCGGGGTCAGGAACACGCCGCGGTACGGTCGCTGCACCACCCAGCCATCGCGGGCCAGGCGCCGCAGCATCTTCGCCACGGTGGGCTGGGCCACGCCCAGGCGGGTGGCGATGTCGACCTGGCGGGCCTCGCCGCCATCGGCCAGCAGGTCCGAGATCAGCTCGACATAGTCCTCCACCAGCTCCATCCGGTGCGCTTCGCGCACTTGCCGGAAGCTCTCGACCTGGCGCTCAGCCTCGATCAAGGGGGTGCTTTTCAGCGATGTCGAATCGTCGGTCTTGCCCACGCCTGCGCCTGTCCTTCCGGTCTACTCCGGGTTTGAAACTGAATTCTGGACCAGCAACGCGATAAAGACGATTGTTTCACATTGCTAATGACTATAGCAGGAGCTATATTCGGACCCATGAACACCCTGGCGCCCCACGACCCTTCGGCCTCCACCCCGGCCAGCCTGGGCGCGCTCAATGCCTCGGTGGCGGTACCCGACAAGGGGCACTGGTGGTTCCGCCTGCTGGCCTTCCTCGGCCCGGGCTACATGATCTCGGTCGGCTACATGGACCCGGGCAACTGGGCCACCGACCTCGCCGGCGGTTCGCGCTTCGGCTACCTGCTGCTGTCGGTCATCCTCATCTCCAACCTGATGGCGGTGATCCTGCAGGCGCTGTCGGCACGGCTGGGCATCGCCACCGGCATGGATCTGGCGCAGGCCTGCCGCGCGCGGTACCCGAAGCCGGTGAACCTGGCGCTGTGGGCGCTGTGCGAGGCAGCGATCATCGCCTGCGACCTGGCCGAGGTGATCGGCACCGCGATCGCATTGAAGCTGCTGTTCGACCTGCCACTGCTCTGGGGCGCGGTCATCACTGCGCTGGATACGCTGCTGGTCCTGCTGCTGATGAACCGCGGCTTCCGTGCGCTGGAAGCCTTCGTGATCGCGCTGCTGATGGTGATCTTCGCCTGCTTCATGGTGCAGATCGCGATGGCTGCGCCGCCGGTGATGGACGTGCTGGGCGGCTTCATTCCGCGCGCGCAGGTAGTGACCGATCCGCACGCGCTGTACATCGCGATCGGCATCATCGGTGCCACGGTGATGCCGCACAATCTCTACCTGCATTCGTCCATCGTGCAGACCCGCGCCTACCCGCGTACCGACGAAGGCCGCCGCAGCGCGCTGCGCTGGGCGGTGACCGACAGCACCCTCGCGCTGACCCTGGCACTGTTCATCAACGCCAGCATCCTGATCCTGGCAGCGGCGGTGTTCCATGCCAATGGCCGATTCGACGTGGAAGACATCGAGCAGGCGCACCAGCTGCTGGCGCCAATGCTGGGCGTGGGCGCGGCGGCGACACTGTTTGCGATTGCCCTGCTGGCCTCGGGCCTGAATTCGACAGTGACCGCCACGCTGGCCGGCCAGATCGTGATGGAAGGCTTCCTGCACCTGCGCCTGCCGCCGTGGCTGCGTCGGCTGATCACGCGCGCACTGGCGATCATTCCGGTGGTGGTGGTGATCATGCTGTTCGGCGACCAGGGCGCGGTGGAGCTGCTGGTGCTGAGCCAGGTGGTGCTGTCGATGCAGCTGCCGTTCGCGATCATCCCCCTGGTGCGGATCGTGACCGACAAGGTGACGATGGGCGCCTTGGTCGCACCACGCTGGCTGGGCGCGATTGCCTGGGTGATCGCGCTGGTGATCGTGGTGCTGAACGTGAAGCTGCTGGTGGATACCTTCAGCGGAGCCTGACGCCAAAGCACGGACCCTGCCCCGGTAGATCCACGCCACGCGTGGATGCCCTTGTAGAGTCGAGCCATGCTCGACTCATCGCTCACCGCGCGAACGGCAGTCGAGCATGGGCTCGGCTCTACAAATGCAGCGCGATCGCGGCCTCGATCTGCTGCGGCGACTGGAACCCGGCCAGGCGCGTGCGTTCGTTACCGTCACGGAACAGGGACAGCGTCGGCGTCTGCCGCAGTCCCAGCTCCCTGAAGAACGCCTCACCCAGCACCTCCAGCTGCACGCGCAGCAGGGTCGTGCCCTGCCCCGCCACGCTGTTGGCCACGCGATGCAACGACATCTCCAGCATCCGGCAGCCCGGGCACTGGTCCTTGTGGAAATCCACCAGCACCCGCGGATGTTCGGCCAGCAGCTGCTGGAACTGCTCAGGCGTGGTGGCGTCGATGATCTGCATCGGTGTTGCTCCAGTAGTGGGCCAGGACCGTATCGGTCCAGGCGTCGATGGCTGCGGCGTGACGCTCGCCATGCGGCATCTGCTCGATCTCGAGCGGCGGATAGTCGCTGCGGAAATAGCGGATCAGCCGGTGCACGGCGCCGCAGTAGTACTCCTGCCCCCACTGCGTTTCGCCGGTGCCGAACACCGCCAGCTGCCGTGGCCGCTCGCCGCGCTCGGCGATGCCGGCCACCCATGCCTTCATCTCCGCTGGCGTGCGGCCGGCGTTGTCGGTCCAGCAGCCCAGCAGCACCAGGTCGGCCTCATCGGCCGCCAGCGGCGGTGCCTGGCGCAGGTCGTCGGCCTCCTGCCAGTACACCGCATGACCGGCAACGCGGCAGCGTTCGGCGATCTGCCGGCCGAGTTCGCGGGTGTTGCCGCTCAAGGAGGCGACCACCATCAGGATGCTCAGCACGGCGCCAGGCTCAGAGATCGTCGAAGCCGTTGTCGACGTTGGTCTTCTTGTAACTTGCATTGCGCATCTCGAAGAAGTCGGTCTTGGTCTCGGTGAAGTTGTCGGCGTAGGCCTTGATCCACGGCATCACGTTGTCAGTGGTGTCGCTGTACAGGCGCTCGATGCCGAGCATGCCGGCCATCTTGTTGGCCCGGTACTTCACGTAGCGCGTCATCTCGTCCACGTCGATGCCATCGATGCCATCCAGCACCTCCGACGACCACTGCGTCTCAAGCTCGATGGCATGTTCGAATGACTGGTGCACATAGGCGGTCAACTCATTGGTCTGCAGCTCGGGGTTTTCGCCGATGATGGCGCGGATCAGCTCGCTGATGAACTTGGTATGGGCCAGCTCGTCGCGATTGATGAAGCTGATGATCTTGCCGGTGCCGTTCATGCGGTTCTGCCGCACCATGTTGTAGAAGTACGCGAACCCGGAATAGAAATTGATGCCCTCCAGGATCGAGGACTGGATCAACGACTTGAGCAGGGTCTCGGCGGTCTTCTCGCGCATGAAATCGTCATACGCACCCATGATCGGGGCATTGCGCTTGATGATGGTCGGGTGGGTGCGAGCGATCTCGAAGATGCGGTTCTGGTTCGGCAGGTCGGTGATCGAGGCCAGCACGTAGCTGTAGCTCTCGTTGTGGATCACTTCCTGCTGGCCGATGATGGCTGCGTTGGCATGCGCGGCCGGGTCGGTGATGTACTCGGCCACGTTGTAGATGAAGCGCGTCTGCGGTGAATCCAGCGTGGCCAGCAGGCCGATGATTGAATCGTAGGCGTTCTTTTCGCGCCCTGACAGCTCGCCGTACTGGCGCGCATCCAGCTTCATGTCCACTTCGTCGGGAATCCAGAAGTTGGTCGACAGCTCCTTGTAGGCCCGATAGAACGACGGGTACGGGATATCGTTCCAGTTGAGGATGCCGCTGGTCTGGCCGTTGATGATGCCGGTGCTGCGGTTGGGGTGGCGTGGTTCGAGGATCTTGATGCGGTCGAGGGGGGTTGCCATGGTCGTTTACCTTCGTATTACGTGCATTGCGGATGTAGCGCCGAGCCCATGCTCGGCTGCTCTTCGCGTCTGAGCCGAGCGCGGGCTCGGCTCTACAAGAGGCGCAGCGATCAGCTGGAGCACCATTCGCATTCGCTGATGTCGATGTCGTTGGAGCGCACGTAGTAGGTGGTCTTCAGGCCTTCGCGCCAGGCGCTCAGGTGCAGCTCCAGCAGCGTGCTCGCACGGATGGTGCTGGGCACATACAGGTTGAAACTGATCGACTGGTCGACATGCCGCTGGCGGCGCGCGTTCTGGCGCACGCTGGCGAACTGGTCGACCTTGTAGGCGCCCTTCTCGTAGTACGACCAGGTTTCCAGCGACAGGCCCGGCGCCGCCACCGGCCGCCGGAAATCCTTCTTTTCCTCGTAGTAGAACGCGCTGTAGATCGGGTCGATCGATGCGGTGGAACCGGCAATCTGCGCGGTGCTCATGTTCGGCGCGACGGCCAGCAACCAGCCGTTGCGCAGGCCGTGCGTGGCGACCTCGCGGGCCAGGCTGTCCCAGGCCGCGCCGCTGTAGCCGCGGTCACTGAAATAGCGTCCGTTGTGCCAATCGCTGCCGGCGAACATCGGATAGCTGCCCTTCTCCTGCGCCAGTTGCGCGCTGGCCTGGATGGTCAGGAAGTTGATGCGTTCGTAGAGATGGTCGGCCAATACTTCGGCATCCGGAGATTCCCACTGGATCGCCTGCTGCGCCAGCAGGTGGTGCCAACCGAACGTGCCCAGGCCGATGGCGCGGTACTTGCGGTTGGTGATCGTGGCCTGCGGCACCGGCAACGCATTGAGGTCGATCACGTTGTCGAGCATGCGCACCTGGATCGGGATCAGGCGCTCCAGCACATCGGTGGCCAGCAGGTCATCCGGTGCGCTGATCGCCCGGCCGAGGTTGATCGAGGACAGGTTGCAGACCACGAAGTCACCGGCGCGGCGTGTGGTGACGATCTGGTCGCCGCTGACGATCTCCTGGATCATCCGCGTCGGACTCATGTTCTGCAGGATCTCGGTGCACAAGTTGCTGGAATAGATCATGCCCGCGTGCTTGTTCGGATTCCGGCGATTGACCTCGTCGCGGTAGAACAGGAACGGGTTGCCGGTCTCCAGCTGGCTGAGCATGATCCGCTTGAACAGATCGATGGCCTTCACCGTTCGGCGGCTGATGCGCTCATCGGCCACCAGTTCGGCGTAGCGGTCACGGAAGCTGCCCGCGCCGCGCGTCTCATCGTAGAAGTCCTGCAGGTACCAGCCCTTGGCCTGCTTCACCTCGTGCGGGTCAAACAGGTACCAGTCGGCGCGGCGTTCCACCGCTTCCATGAACAGGTCGGGTACGCACACCGAGGTGAACACATCGTGCGCGCGCAGGCGCTGGTCACCGTTGTTCAGGCGCAGATCCAGGAAGGCTTCGATGTCGCGGTGCCAGATGTCCAGGTACACCGCCACCGCGCCCTTGCGCTGGCCAAGCTGGTCGACCGACACCGCGGTGTTGTTGAGCTGCTTGATCCACGGCACCACGCCGCCGGAGGAATTGGCCACGCCCCGTATCGGCGCGCCGCTGCTGCGCACATAGCCCAGGTAGGCGCCGACGCCGCCACCGTGCTTGGACACGCGGGCGATATCGGTGTTGGAGTCATAGATGCCCTGCAGGCTGTCGTCCACCGTGTCGATGAAGCAGCTGGACAGCTGCCCACCCACCTTGCCGGCATTGGCCAGGGTCGGTGTGGCGACGGTCATGTACAGGTTGGACAGCGCCCAGTACGCCTCGCCGACCAGCTGCATGCGGCGTTCGCGCGGCTTTTCCTCCTGCATCAGGTACAGCGCGATGGTCAGCCAGCGCTCCTGCGGCAGTTCGTAGACCTCGCGGCTGCGATCGCTGGCCAGGTAGCGCGTGGCCAGCAGGTACAGGCCGTTGTACGCGAACAGGCGGTCGCGCTCCGGGTCGATCATCTCGCCGGCCTGCTGCAGCTCTTCCTTCGAATAGCAGCGCAGGATGTCGTTGCTGTAGATGCCGCGGTCAGCCAGGCTTTCCTGCAGGCCCACATACGAACCGTACTTCAGGCCGACGTCGTAGAAGCGGTTGCGGCTGGCGCGCTTGTACAGGCGACGCAGGTAGATGCGCGCGGCAAACTGTTCCCACTCGGGTGCAACCAGGTCCACACGCGATTCGGCCTCACGGATCAGCAGATCGACCAGGTCGTCGGCGCTGATGCTCGGTTTGCGCTCGACCATCGCCTGCACCACGCGGCGATAGTCGCTCACGTCCAGCTGCGGGAACTCGGCATGCACGGCGTCGATGCTGCGCTGCAGGCGCTCGGCCTCGAACGGCAGGCGGCGGTTGCCGGCCTCCTTGGTGATCCAGGTCGGCACGCGCTCGCCACCGGCGCGCAAGGCGTCGCCGGCGCCGGCCAGATCGGCCACGCGGAAGGTACTGTCGGTCATGGTGGTGGAACTCCAGGCTCGCACGCGCTTTGGCGGTCGATGCCATGGCGGCCCTGAACGCGATACCGGCGCACGGGGCGAACGGGTGGATTGCCAGGGCACGGGAACGTAGGTCGTCGGCATCTGCCTGCGCCTGCGGCCGGTATCCGGGCCGTGGGGGCGACCTGCGTCCGCACGATGGCGGCCGCGTCGACACGGCAAGCCATCAGGGGCGGGCCGCGGGACGTTTGCTGTATGTCCGGCGGCGGCGGCTGACCGGGAGTGACGGCCACAACATAGTGGGGATATCCCGAACCGTCAACACAAGATGCGGTAATCAGCACATGTCGCGACGATCAGTCGCAGGATGCCGTGTTGCAGCTGCGGCGCCTTGTCGACAGCCCCTGCGGCCCCAGTTCGGTACAACATCAACTTTCCCCGGAATACCACCCATGCGCGCTGCCCAGTACTCCTCCTTCGGCAACCCGGCCGACGTCCTAGCCACTGCCGATGCCGCCCTGCCCGAGCCCGGCCCCGGCGAGGTGCGCATCCGCACTGTGCTGGCCTCGATCCACAATCACGACCTGCTGACCGTGCGCGGGCTGTATGGCTACAAGCCGACGCTGCCGGCGATTGGCGGCAGCGAAGCATTGGGCGTGGTCGACGCACTGGGCGACGGCGTCGACGGCCTGCAGATCGGCCAACGCGTCGCCGCCGCATCGGTGCACGGTACCTGGGCCGAAGCGTTCATTGCACCGGAACGCATGGTGATTCCGATGCCGGAGGCGATTCCGGACGAGATGGCCGCACAGTTGATCGCGATGCCGCTGAGCGCGCTGATGCTGCTGGAATTCCTGCACGTCGAGCCGGGCCAGTGGATCCTGCAGAACACCGCCAACGGCGCGGTCGGCAAGTCGCTGGCGATGTTGGCGAAGGCGCGTGGCGTGCATGTGGCCAACCTGGTGCGCAATGCCGATGCGGTCGCGCAGTTGCGGGCGCTGGGCGTCGATCATGTGTTCGACACCTCGGTGGATGGTTGGAAGGATCGTGTGCGTGAAGCGACCGGCGAAGCACAGGCCGCGGCCGCGGTGGATTCCATCGGCGGTGATGCCAGCGGTGACCTGGTCGACCTGCTCGGCCACCACGGCACGCTGGTGTCGTTCGGCGTGATGAGCGGCGAACCGATGCGCATCCCGGCCGGCGGCCTGATCTACAAGGAAGCGACAGTGAAGGGCTTCTGGGGCAGCAAGGTCAGCCAGGCGATGGCGGTGGAGGACAAGCGCCGGCTGGTTGGCGAACTGCTGAAGCGTGCGGCGAGCGGCGAGCTGACCCTGCCGGTGGAGCAGATCTTCGCGCTGGACGATATCGCCCGGGCAGCGAAGGCCGGTGCGGGTTCGGGCCGTAACGGCAAGGTGTTGCTGCGGCCGTGATCGTCTGACATTGCGTTCTGTAGAGCCGAGCCATGCTCGGCTGCTTTCCGGCCAGTATGTGGAGCCGAGCGTAGGCTCGGCTCTACAGGGGCGTGCGGACCAACGGTCCGCACCCACCGAAGCACAGACCGCGCCGCCGAGAGCGGTTACTTTCGTTAAGAACCTGTGATGTATAACTGAATGCGCTTTCGTCATTGGAAGGTGCATATACCTGCATGCGGTACTGACGGCTCCTCCCCCGTTCGGCGTAGTCGCTTCCATGTACCGCACCACCCTGAACCTGCTTGCTGGCGCCATTGCGCTGGGCCTCACCGCCGGCGCTGCCGGCGCCGCTGAATCCGCCGACACCGGCAAGGACAGCACCACCCTCGGCACCGTGCTGGTGACCGGTTCCAACATCAAGCGCAGCGATACCGCCGGGCCCAACCCGGTGCAGATCGTCAGCCGCGAACAGATCGAGCAGACCGGCCGCTCCACCCTCACCGACGTACTGCGCAACCTGTCGGCCAATGCCGGCAACAGCTTCGACGAGCAGTACACCGGCAGCTTCGCCGCCGGCTCGGCCTCGATCGGCCTGCGCGGCCTGTCGCCGAAGAACACGCTGGTGCTGGTCAACGGCAACCGCGTGTCCAACTTCGGCTTCGCGCTCAATACCCAGGACACCTTCGTCGACCTCAACGCGCTGCCGATCAGCGCGGTGGAACGCATCGAAGTGCTGAAGGACGGCGCCTCGGCGGTGTATGGCTCCGACGCCATCGCCGGTGTCATCAACATCATCCTGCGCAAGAACTTCCAGGGCGTGGAAGTGGGCGGCGGCTTCGGTACCGCCACACAGGGCGGCCTGGACGAACGCAAGGCCAACCTGCTGGCCGGCTTCGGCGACCTGGAGCAGCAGGGCTGGAACGTGCTGTTCGGGTTGGACCTGCTCAAGCGCGACCGCCTGGATGCCGACCAGCGCGCCTACACCCGCAGTGGCGATTTCCGCGACAAGCCCGGTGGCCGCCTGGCCGGCTGGTCCACCGCCGGTGGCAACTGGCTGTCCAACCCGCGCGCGCCGCAACCGTTCGCCAACTGCCCGGATGGCAGCCAGCTGCGTCCCTACAGCGATTTCGGCAGCACCCTGCCCGGCCAGGCCTGCGCCTTCAATGCACAACCATTCAAGACCCTGCAACCCGGCGCCGAGCGCCTGCAGGCCTCGTTGAGCGCGACCTACCGCTTCAATGACAGCGTGGAGGCCTTCGCCGATGTGCTGTACAGCCACAACAAGGCCGACCAGATCTTCAGCGCGCCGCTGACCGTCGGCCCCGGCCTGCGCGCCTACAACCCGGCCAGCGGCACGCTGATCGACGTGCCGGCGGTGCTGCCGGTCGGCCATCCCAACAATCCGGGCAGCACGCCGCTGCCGTTCGAGTACACCTTCTTCGATCTGGGCCCGCGCCTGAAGGACAACACGCAGGTGTTCTACCGTGCCCTGGCGGGCGTGCGCGGCAGCGGCGAACGCTGGGACTGGGAAGTGGCAGCGCTGACCTCGCAGAGTGCGCAGCGCGAGTACGTCGACAACTTCGTCAATCGCTATGCGTTCGAGCAGATCCTGCGCGATGGCAGCTACAACTTCCTCAACCCGTCCAGCACGCCGGGCGCGCTGGATGCACTGCGCCTGCAGACCAAGCGCCCCGGCTGGTACAAGCTGCACGCGTTGAATGTGAAGGCCTCGACTTCGCTGTGGGAGCTGCCGGCCGGTGCGGTCGGCTTCGCCTGGGGTGCCGAGTTCCGCAAGGAATCGCTGGATGCGCGCACCAGCGCGCAGGTGCTGTCGGGCACCGAACTGCGCCCGGCCATCAACGTGGTCAACGGCGAGCGCCAGGTCAGTGCCGCCTATGCCGAACTGAGCGTGCCACTGCACCGCACGTTGGAGCTGCAGGTGGCCGGCCGCGGCGATCACTACGATGACTTCGGCAAGGCGTTCTCGCCGAAGGTGGCGCTGCGCTGGCAGCCGCTGGACAGCCTGCTGCTGCGCGGCTCGTTCTCGCGCGGCTTCCGGGCACCCTCGCTGCCGGAGATCGCGCCGGGCCAGACCGTCAGCTACGGCTCGGTGATCGATCCGCTGGATCCGCTGCAGCCCGGCGGCAGTCGTGGCGTGACCAACATCCGCACCGGCAATCCGGACTTGAAGGCCGAACGCTCGCGCAACTTCAACCTGGGTGCGGTGTGGTCCCCGGATGCCGATACCAGCATCGGCCTGGACTGGTACCGCATCGAGCAGGACAACCTGGTCAAGCCGGACAGCGCGCAGTTCATCGTCGACAACCCGACGCTGTTCCCCGGTCGCGTGCAACGTGATGCGCAGGGACGCATCCAGTTCATCACCAACCAGTACGCCAACCAAGGGGAGTTGACCACTTCGGGGCTGGATCTGGACGCCAGCCGCACCTTCCGCACCGTGGGCTGGGGCACCTTCACCGTGGCCGGCAGCTGGACCCACCTGCTCAGCTTCAAGCAGCCGCTGGTGGCTGGGCAGGCACCGTATGACGGCGCCGGCAACAACCGCCACGGCGCGCTGCCGCGTACCCGCGGCACCACCTCGTTGAACTGGGCGGTGGGCGACTGGAGCAGTACGCTGAGCCTGCAGTACGTGAGTGGCTACGACCAGCGTGTGGCGACGGCAACCAGCAACCCGGGCCTGCGCGACCGCATCAAGCCGTATCACCAGCTGGACCTGTACGTAGCGTACGAAGGTATTCCCAACACCACGCTGTCGCTGTCGGTGCTGAACCTGACCGACAAGGACCCGCCGTTCGACCCCGCCGGTGGCTCCAACGGTTTCGACATCAGCCAGTACAACCTGCGCGGACAGTTCGTCTCGCTGGGCGCTCGTTACAGGTTCTGATTGCGACTGTAGAGCCGAGCCATGCTCGGCTGCTCTTCCGACACCGAGGAGCCGAGCGCGGGCTCGGCTCTACAGGGGGTGCGGACCAACGGTCCGTACCCACCGCATCACCGGCTCAGGTGCAGGAACTGCAGGTGTCGTTCGTACTGGCTGATGATGTCGTTGATGATCTGCTTGCGGCTGTAGCCCACCAGGTCGTAGTCCTGGCTGCCTTCGAACAGGTGCACCTCGGCGCGGTAGTAGCGCTGGTTGCGCAGCTGCTGCGCGGCAAACGACGGGGTCAGGTAACCGCTCAGGATCACCCGGTACAGGAAGTCCTGCTGCTCGCCATGGTTGACCGTCAACTCCATGTCGCCCGCCTCGAAGCGCGTGGCCACGTCCCAGCCCTGCCCGCGCAGCTGCTCGGCCACCGCTTCCATCGCCGGCTTCACCGTGTCATCCATGAAGCGGTAGACCTGGTCGCGCACCGGGAAATGCATCGCCTGGCTCAGGCGCTGGCGCCAGCCCTGGTGGTGGCGATCTTCTCCGATCAACGGCGACGGCCGGTATTGCAGCGCGCGCTTGCGGTGCGACTCGTCACTGAAGGCGCGGGTCAGCCCCCACATCATCAACAACAGGATCGCCGAGAACGGCAACGACGCCAGCACCACCGCCGACTTCAGCGCATCGATGCTGCCGGCCAGCAGCAACCCGGCGGTCAGCACCGCGATCACCGTGCCCCAGAACACGCGCAGCCAACGCGGACCATCATCCTCCGGCGCACCGCCGTGCGAGGACAGCGTGGACAACACCACCGCCCCCGAGTCGGCCGAGGTCACGAAGAAGATGAAGCTGACCAGCACTGTCACCGTGATCACCGCGCGGCTCCAGGGGTAGCCGTCCAGCAGCGCATACAGCACGGTCGGTGGATCATCCACCGCCAGCTGCGCCAACTGTTGCTGGCCGTGGTGCAGCACCTGGTCCAGCGCGCTGTTGCCGAAGATCGACAGCCACGCCAGGGTGAAACCCAGCGGGATCAGCAGCACGCCGAACACGAATTCGCGGATGGTGCGGCCGCGCGAGATGCGCGCGATGAACAGCCCGACAAAGGGCGCCCAGCCGATCCACCAGGCCCAGTAGAACACCGTCCAGCCGCCCAGCCATTCCGGTCGGCCGCCGTAGGCATACACATCGAAACTCTTGCCGACCACGCTGCCGAGGTAGTCGCCCAGGTTCTGCATCAGCGTGCCGAACAGGTACTGCGTCGGCCCGGCGAACAGCATGAACAGCACCAGCGCGATCGCCAGCAGCATGTTGATGTTGGCCATCCAGCGCACGCCCTTCTCGACGCCGGACACGGCCACGGCCACGGCCGCGCCCATCATGCTGACCACCAGGACGATCTGCACCAGGTTGGAGTGCGGAATGTCGAACAGGTGCGAGAGGCCGGCATTGAGGTGCAGCACACCGAAGCCCATGTCGGCACCGATGCCGAACACGGTGGCGACGATGCCCAGCGCGTCCACGGTGTAGCCGATCGGGCCGTTGATGCGCTTGCCAATAAGCGGGTACAGCGCCGAGCGCAGCGCCAGCGGCAGGTTGTGGCGGTAGGCGAAGTAGGCCATCGCCATCGCCGCCAGCGCGAACACACCCCAGCCATGCAGGCCCCAATGCAGGAACAGCAGCTGCATGGCCTGGCGCGCACCGGCCTCGCCCGCGGCCGGATCGCCCTGCGGCGGCTGCAGGTAGTGGGTCAGCGGTTCGGAAACGCAGAAGAAGAACAGCGTGATGCTGATGCCCGCCGCGAACAGCATGCCGGCCCAGGAGAGGTAACTGAACTCCGGTTCGTCATGGTCGGCACCCAGCTTGATGCCACCGTACTTGGACAGCGCCACGCCCACCACGAACACCAGGTACAGGGTCATCGCCAGCAGGTAATACCAGCCGACGTTGAGAGCGGCCCAGTCCTGTGCCTTCAGCAGAAGGCGGCCTGCCCCCAGCGGGAACAGGCTGACGAACAGCGCGAACGCCACGACAACGATCGCCGCGAAGGCGAACACAGGCCGAAGGGTGCGCACCGGGGATTGTTGCGGCTCCAGTACATCCATGGGGCGGCGTTCTCCGGTAGATCAAAGGGTTAGCCGACCGATTCTGGCTGAACCGCAGTGGACAGAGCATGAAGTTGCGGCCTGTGGTCACAGGCCCGGCCCACCATTCCGTGTTATCACGCGCGCGCCGGAGCGCAACCTTGGCCGCGCGGGCTGCGGTGCGGCCACGCGCGTCCTGTCCAATCACGACATCACATGCGCCGCACACAGCTTGTTGCCATCCGGGTCACGCAGATAGGCCAGGAACACCTGCCGACCGGACATGTTGCGGACGCCGGGGGGATCTTCGATGGCGGTACCACCGTGAGCCACGCCAGCTTCCTGCCAGGCACGCACGGCCTCTGCACTGCCCAGACTGAAACCGATGGTGCCACCGTTGGCATGGCACGCTGGCTGCCCATCGATCGGCGCGGTTACACCGAACATCCGCCCATCCTTGAAGTACAGCAGCCGTCCCTTCTCGTCGAATACGCCCGCACGTGCCCCCATCGCGGCGAACAGGGCATCGTAGAAGCGATGCGCGGCGTCCATGTCGTTCGTTCCTACGGTGATGTGGCTGAACATGCGGGCACTCCATGTGGAAAACCGCAGTGTCGATGAGCAGGGGCGACTTCGCAAATCGCTGCACAATCGCCGCCCAGCTCGCGACAAGGCGTGCTGCTACTTGGCGGTGCTGAGCAGCAGTACCGCCGCCGTGACCAAGGCGATGCCAACCCAGCCGATCGGCCGCAGGCGGTTGCCGAACAAAACGCGGCCGCAAGTGGCGGTACCGATCACGCCGATTGCACCCCACATCGCATAGGCGGTGGCCAGGTCCATGTAGCGCACCGCCTGGCCCAGCAGGGCGAAGGCGATCCAGACCATGACGACCGCGCCGACACCCCAGCGCCAGCGCCGGAAGCCTTCCGACTTGGCTACCATCATATTGGCGGCGACGTCGATCAGCGCCGAGCAGATCACGAAAAACAGGGCCAAGGTGTTCATCAGTGCGCCTCCCCGAGGGTGACGCAGACGATGCCGGCCACGGCCAGCATCAGGCCGGCCAGCTGCTGCAGCGACAGACTCTCGCCAAACACGGTGAGGCCGACCACGGTCAGCAGGGTCAGGCCCAGGCCTTCCCACACCGCGTAGGCCACGCCCACAGCAATGCGGCGCACCGACTGCGCCAGGAAGAAGTAGGACAACGCCAGCGCGCCGGCCATGATCAGGTAGCCGGTCCAGCCACCATCGCGGGCGGCATGGGCCATGAACGAGGTGCCGACCACTTCGGCAACGATCGCCACGGTCAGGCAGGCCCAGGCGACCAGCGCGCCACGGGCGGGAACAGTACGGGACATGTGAAACTCCTTGCGGGACGCGGACAGCGCCCCGCCCTCAGTAGATCCACGCCGTGCGTGGATGCCCCGCAGACAGGGGGCGACGGCGGACAGTATCATCGCCTTTTACGGTCGATTCAAAATGGATACCATCGATAGGAGCGATGGATCAATGCCCTATTCCCCTGAATCCCTGCAGGCGTTCGTCGAAGCGGCCGCGCTCGGATCGTTCTCGGCGGCGGCGCGTCGCCTGCGCAAGACCCAATCGACGGTCAGCACCGCCATCGCCCACCTGGAGGCGGACCTGGGCGTCAGCCTGTTCGACCGCAGTGGACGCTACCCGCAGCTGACCGAAGCCGGGCGCCAGGTGCTCGCCCATGCCCAGGAAATCCTCGCCGCCGATACCCGCCTGCAGCAGTTGAGCGTGCGGCTGGCCGCCCCGGTCGAAGCGCGGCTGACCGTGGTGTTCTCCGACGTGTATCAGCTCGATCCGGAGCAGCGCGTGTTGCAGCGCTTTGCCGAAGCGTTCCCCGAGATCGAACTGGAATGGCTGGATGCCGAAGGCGAAGACGTCCTGGAACTGGTCGGCAGTGGTCGCGCCGCGCTGGGCCTGCTGCCGCGCCAGGAAAGCTACCCGGATGGTCTGGTGGCACGGCCGTTGGCCCATCACAGCGAACTGTCGGTGTATGTGGCGCGCGACCATGCGCTGGCCGACGCCGGCCGTCGCGCAGCTTCCCAGCTGGCACGGTACCGGCAGGTGCGATTGAGCGCGGAGGTCGACCATGCGCGGGCGGTTACCGGGCTGGCGTGGACCGCCACCGACTACCTGATGGTGATGGAGATGGCCGAGGATGGCATCGGCTGGGCCGAGCTGCCCCGCGCATTGGTGCAGCGCTACGACCGCGGGCAACTGGTGGAACTGACCCTGCCCGGGTGGCCGCGGCGCATCCACAGCGACCTGCTGTGGCGCCGCGACACGCCGCCGGGGCCAGCGGCGCTGTGGTGGGCCGACGCGTGGGGGTGAGGTAGCGCCGGGCGCGGGGCCGGCCCCACCGAGTGGGGGGGGTGGGGGCCCCCGGGCCGGGGCGCGCAATCCGTGTGGGGGGGGGGTGCGCGCCCGGGCCCCGGCACTACCGGTCAACGATGGGCGAGCGCGTAATCCAGCGCCGCGCACACCGCTGCCACCTGGGCGTCGTTGCACTGCTGCGGGGTCGCCCGCGGGCTGTCCGGGTAGACCTCGGTGGTGGTGGTGTAGGTCGCACCGGTGATGCCGGCACACAGGCCCAGCTTCACCAGCGGATACTCGATCACGCCGTGGGCCACCACCGGCGAACCGATGATCTCGCCCTTGTCGTCGGCCGGCGCGATGTGGGTGACCTTCTCCACCGCGGCGATGACTGCCTGCTGGAACGCCGCCTGCGGGTTCTCGCTGTCGTCCACCAAGTAGAAGCCATCGGGAATCAGGCCCGGCTCGAACGGCTTGCCGTCACGCGCGGCCAGCGCCGGGCGGAACTCGCTCTCGTCGCTGTCGGTGGTCTCGTGCAGGTCGATGTGCAGCACGAACTGGTCCTTGATCGGTGCGATCAGCTCCATCAGCGCGGTCGACTCGCGGGCCGGGCCATCGGCGCGGAAATTGCGGTTCGGGTCGATCGCATCGAAGTTCCAGCGGTTGATGCGCTCGAAGCCCCACGGATTCACGCACGGTGCCACCAGCAGATTGGCCTTGTCGGCGTAGTCGGCGGCGTGCTTTTCGAGGAATTCCAGCGCGCCCATCACGCCGCTGGTCTCATAACCGTGCACGCCACCGGTAACCAGGGCAGCCGGCAGCGCCGTGTTCCAATCGCGGCTGCGCAGGGCGAACAGAGTGTAGGTCTCGCCAGCGTAGTCGAGCTGGCCATAGGCCACCTTGTCGAAGCGCGAAGCCAGCGCCTCGATGCGGGGCAGCACCTCCTCGTCATAGCGACGCAGGCGCTGCTGGCGGCCACGCCACACCTCCCGTTCCGCCGCTCCCCACGGCTGGCCAGGGGTTCCGACGGGGTAGAAAGCGGCTTGGGACATGGCAGATCTCAGCGAGTCAGTAAGCAATCGCCCACTCTATCACCGGGGCATCGGCATGAACCGGAGGCGCATTCCAATAGCGAATGGAATCAGCAATAATTCTCATTTACGACCTTCCACAGCCTGCACCGATGCCCATCCTCGCCCTGCAACCGGCCCGCCTGCCCCTGGCCGCCGCCCTCGCCCTGTGCCTGCTCCCGACCACCCGTGCCTTCGCCCAGGACGGCGCTACCACGCTGGACAGCATCCAGGTCTCCGGCAGCTGGCTGGGTACCGGCCTGCATGACAGCGTCAAGCGCTTTGCCGGCGCGCGCACCGTGGTCGACCGCCAGCGCATCGAGGCCAGCGGCGCGGCCAGCATCGGCGATGCCATGCGCCGTATTCCGGGTGTGCAGGTCACCGACAACTCCGGCACCGCTGGCAGTTCGGTGTCGCTGAACATCGGCGTGCGCGGCCTCACCGGGCGCTACTCGCCGCGCTCGACCGTCCTGTTGGACGGCGTGCCGCTGGCGGTGGCGCCGTATGGCCAGCCACAGCTGTCGTTCGCGCCGACCAGCCTGTCCAACATCGAGTCGATCGACGTGGTGCGCGGCGGCGGCGCGGTGCGCTACGGGCCGCAGAACGTCGGTGGCATCATCAACTTCAGCACCCGCGCCATTCCCACCGAGGCCGGCCTGCACGGCGAAGCCGGCGTGCGCTACACCGCCTACGACCATGGCGGCGGCGACAGCGCCCAGTACAACGCCTTCCTTGGCGGTACCGGCGACAACGATCTGGGCGCCGCCCTGCTGTACTCCGGCCAGGATGGTCGCGGCTGGCGCCAGGGCAGCGATGACCGCTTCAACGATCTCGCGCTGAAGTTCGCCTACGCCATCGACGAACAGCAGGAGCTGCGTGCCAAGCTGTCCTACTACGACGTACGCTCGCTGACGCCGGGCGGCCTGACCCGTGCGCAGTACGAGGCCGATCCGTTCCAGAACACCCGGCCGACCGATTTCTGGAAGGGCCACCGCACCGGCATCGACCTGGGCTACACCAACACGCTGTCGGCCAACAGCGAGTTCGAGGTGCTGGCCTATTACAACGAGAGCACCCGTGCCAGCTCGCTGATCAACGCCGCCAACACCCAGCTGACCGTGCAGCCGCGTGACTACCGCGTGCTCGGCATCGAGCCGCGCTACACCCAGCGCCTGCACTGGGGCGCCAGCGTGCACGACATCACCGCGGGCTACCGCTTCCTGCGCGAACGTGGCAACGACCGCAGCTACACCGTCGCCCGACGCACCGGCGTGGCCAGTGCCACCACCCGGTTCGACAACGCCACCGATGCCCATGCGCTCTACATCGACGACCGCATCGCCATCGGCCAGTGGCGGATCACCCCGGGCGTGCGCATGGAATGGATCGACATGGCCCGCCGCCAGGCCGCGGGCGCGGCGACCTACAGCAGCCGCAACGACAAGGCCCTGCCCTCGATCAACATCGCCTACCTGCTGACTCCGCAGCTGACCGTGTTCGGCAACTACACCACCTCGTTCGGACCGGTACAGAACATCCAGCTCAATTCGCAGACCGCCAGCAATCCGCTGAACCCGGAAGTGGCCAGGACCACCGAGCTGGGCGCACGCTGGCAGGATGGGGCACTGCGCGCGGAAGTGACCGTGTTCAAGATGCGCTTCGACAACCAGATCCTGCAGGTGCCGGGCATCACCCCGCCCACCTTCCAGAACATTGGTGCCACCGACCACAAGGGTGTGGAGAGCGCACTGGAGTACCACTTCGCCGAGGACGGCGCGCTGGCCGGGCTGGAGCTGTACGCCAACTACACCTGGACCAAGGCGATCCAGCAGTCCGGCGACAACCGTGGCCTGGACGTGCCGTTCTACTCGCGCGACACCGACAGCATCGGCGCCCGCTACGCGCTGGCCGGCTGGACCTTCAACGTCTCCAGCACCCACCAGAGCGGCCAGTTCTCCGACGCCGCCAACACCTGGGAAGAAACCGCCGATGCGCGCGTGGGTCGCGTGCCGGGCGTGCGCCTGTGGAACGCGCAGGTGGCCTGGCAGGTGCCGGGCCTGGGTGACAGCGAGATTGCACTGGGCGTGAACAACCTGGCCGACAAGCGCTGGTACACCCGCAACGTCGATGGCAACGCCGGCCGCATGGTGGCTGCGCCACGCACCTTCTACGTAAAGGGCCGCTACCGCTTCTGAGCCGGTAGCCGCCCGATGCGGTGACGGTGGCGCTCACGGTGGCGGCGTATCATGCCGCCACCATGTCTTCGCCCGTTTCGCCATCGCGCCTGCATCTGGCCTTCCAGGGCCTGCGCCTGCGCCTGCGCGGCAGCGACCTGTGGTTCATCGCGCTGGCGCTGCTGGTTGGCCTGATCGCCGGCTACCTGACCCTGCTGCAGTCGGGCATCGCGCGCTGGCTGCAGGGCACGTTGTATGGGCTGGACGACGGCATGCGGCTGAGCTCCCTGCCCTCGCTGACCTGGACCGCGCTACTGGTGCTGCCACTGGGCGGACTGCTGGTCGGCCTGGTCAGCCTGGCGGCGACGCGACTGAAACGGCCACTGCTCGATGCGGTGGAAGCCAATGCGCTGCACGGCGGCCGCATGTCGATGCGCGACAACCTGATCGTGCTGACCCAGACCCTGCTGTCCAACGGCTGCGGCGCGTCGGTCGGCCTTGAGGCTTCGTATACGCAGATGGGCGCGGGCAGCGGCTCGCAGCTGGGCCGGGTGATGCGCCTGCGTCGCAACGACGTGCGCATCCTGGTCGGTGCCGGTGCCGCCGGTGCCATCGCCGCTGCGTTTGGTGCGCCGCTGGCCGGTGCGTTCTACGCCTTCGAGATCGTCATCGGCGCCTACACCCCCGCTGCGCTGGCACCGGTGGCCGTCGCAGCGCTGGCCGGCGCGTTCGTGGCCGACCAGGCCGGCATCGAAGCCTATCTACTGCCAGCGGCCTCGACCATCGACGTGCGCGCCGCAGACTACGCGATCTACGGCCTGCTGGGCTGCTGCTGCGCGATGGTCGGCATCGCCATCATGCGGCTGATCGCCTCGATCGAAGGCACGGTCAAGCGCAGCCCCCTGCCCGCGTGGGGACGGCCGGTGGTGGGTGGGCTGCTGCTGATTCCACTGGCACTGGCCAGCCCGCAGGTGCTGTCGTCGGGCCACGGCGCCCTGCATCTGGACCTGACCACGCACCTGCCGCTGATCTGGATCGGCGGCCTGTTGACCCTGAAGTGCCTGGCCTCGGGCATCTCGCTGGGCTTCGGCTTCCGTGGCGGACTGTTCTTCGCCTCGCTGTTCATGGGCACCCTGGTCGGCGCGCTGTTCGCCGGACTGCTGGGCATGGCTACCGGCGTTCCGGTGATCGACGCCACCTCGGCCGCGCTGGCCGGCATGGCCGCGCTGGCTGCTGCCGTCGTTGGCGCGCCGATGACCATGGCCATGCTGGTGCTGGAAGGCACGCACGATTTCCTGCTGACCAGCGTTGTGATGAGCGCGGTACTGGTGTCCAGCACGCTGGTGCGGCAGTGGTTCGGCTACTCGTTCTCGACCTGGCGCATGCACCTGCGCGGCGAGACCATCAAGAGCGCCCGCGACGTGGGCTGGGTGCAGAACCTCAACGCCGGCCGGCTGATGCGCAAGGGCGTGGCCACTACTCCGGCCGATCTCGATGCCGCCGCGTTCCGCCAGCGCTTCCCGCTGGGCTCGGGCAGCCGGGTGATCCTGATCGACAGCGAGGGCCACTACGCTGGCATCGTGCAGATTCCACGGGTCTACGGCGATGGCGTGAAACCGGAGACCATGATCGGCGAGCTGGCCGAGAACCGTGACGTTTCACTGTCGCCGGCCGCGGACGTGGTCAGCGTGATGCAGCGTTTCGACCAGACCCAGGCCGACGAACTGGCGGTGGTCGGCGCCGACGGCCAGGTGCTGGGCGTCGTCTCCGAAGCCTTCGTGCGCAAGCGCTACGCCGAGGAACTGGACAAGCGCCAGCGCGAGCTGATGGGCGAGCGCGTCGAGGACACCGACTGACCCCGCAAAAAGGGGACGGAGGGGATTAAGTCGTTTCTGGCACGCTGGCTAACCACGCGTGGCGTGGACCGCTGGAAATCCACGCATGGCGTGGATCTACTGTCACCTCGACCGGGTAGACTCCGGCCATGCGCTTCATTGAGACCTTCCAGGCCGGTCCCTTCGCCGACACCGTGGTCAGCCTGCTGGCCGCCTTCGTGCTGGGCACGCTGATCGGCGCCGAGCGCCAGTACCGGCAACGCACCGCCGGCCTGCGCACCAATGTGCTGGTGGCCGTAGGCGCCGCCGCCTTCGTCGACCTCGGCATGCGCATCGCCGGCAGTGCCGAGGCGGTGCGGGTGATCTCCTACGTGGTCTCCGGCGTCGGCTTCCTCGGCGCCGGCGTGATCATGAAGGAAGGCATGAACGTGCGTGGCCTGAACACCGCCGCCACCCTGTGGTGCTCTGCAGCGGTCGGCAGCTGCACCGGCGCGGACATGCTGGCCGAGGGCGTGCTGCTGACCGTGTTGATCATCGCCGGCAACACCCTGCTGCGGCCGTTGGTGAATGCCATCAACCGCATTCCGATCAACGAGGCAGCGACCGAAGCCACCTACGAGGTGCGCCTGAGCGTGGATGCCGACGCCGTGCCGCGGGTGCGCGAGCGCCTGGTCGATGCGCTGGAAGCGGCGCAGTATCCGGTGGGCGATGTGCAGGTGGCCGAGCATGCCGACGCGCCTACCGATGTGATCGCGGTGCTGGTCAGTACGGCCGTGAGTGCCGATGAACTGGACGTGGTGCTGGCACGGATGGAGCAGGTGCCGGGCGTGCTGCATGCCACCTGGGAAGTCAGTACCCGCGATTGATTCCATCCACGCATGGCGTGGATCTACCGAGGTCGTGGTGAAGTAGATCCACGCCATGCGTGGATGCTTCTCTCACCGACCCGCCATGCGCTGCTGCGCACGCAGCAGTTTCTGGAACGAACCGCACTTCCGGGCGTCCTCCGCCTGCGGGCAGGCCGCCGCGCGCTGCAGGTGCCGCCGCACCCGCTGCAACCGGGTGATCTGCCGCTGCAGCACCTCGGCTTGTGCCAGCAGTGCCTCGCGGTCGAGTGAAATGCACCCCTGCTGCGACGGCAGCGATGCACCGATCTGCTGCAGCGACAGCCCGGCCGCCTGGCCGAGGCCGATCAACGCGAGCCGTTCCAGCACCTGCTCGTCGTACTGCCGGCGCAGGCCGCGACGGCCCAGTGCCTGCAGCAGCCCAAGTTGTTCGTAGTAGCGCAGGGTCGAGGCCGGCACGCCGCTGCGCTTGACCACCTCGCCAATATCCAGTTCGCGCACGGGCTTGACCTCAAGTGACCTTCAAGCGCCAACCTATGGGCAACTACCCACCGAGGCAAGGCCATGGCCAGCACCCCCCCCCCTTGATCAGAACGCCCTGTGGAACGGCCCTGGAGGCCAGGTCTGGGTTGCGCAGCAGGCCATTCTCGATGGCCTGTTCCAGCCGATGGCCGACCTGCTCGTGGCCGAACTTCCGGAAACCGTCACGCAACTGCTCGACATCGGCTGCGGTACCGGGGCCAGCCTGCTGGCATCAGCCGCCGCACGCCCGTCGGCGCACTGCACCGGCCTGGACATCTCCGCGCCGATGCTGGCGCTGGCCCGTCAACGCGCCGAGGCGGCAGGGCTGGACGCAGACTTCATCGTCGCCGACGCACAGCAGCATCCGTTGCCCACCGCGCACTTCGACTGGATCCAATCTCGGTTGGGCGTGATGTTCTTCGAAGATACCGAGGCCGCCTTCGTCAACCTGCGCCGCGCGGCGCGACCGGGTGCCGGCCTGCGTTTCCTCGCCTGGCGCGGCGCCGGGGAAAATCCGTTCATGACCACCGCCGAGCGCGCCATCGGCGATGCCCTGGATCTTCCGCCCCGCGTACCGGGCGCACCGGGCCAGTTCGCCTTTGCCGACGGCGAGCGCGTGCAGCATCTGCTGCAGGCCGCCGGCTGGAATGACGTGGAGGTTGTTGCGGTAGACCTGCCCTGCTCGCTCGCCCGCGAGGACCTGCCTACCTATGTCGGCCAAGTGGGCCCGTTGGGCCTGGCGTTGCGCACGATGCCGAAGGAACGCGCCGATTCTCTGCTGGCCCGAGCACTGGCCGCATTCGCACCGTTCGTCGAGAACGACCGCGTACGCGTGGATGCCGCCTGCTGGCTGGTCCGCGGCCACGCGTAGAAAAATGGGACGGAGGGGATTAAGTCGCACATGCCCGTGTCGTGCCGGAAACGACTTAATCCCCTCCGTCCCCTTTTGTCGTCTACAGCGCCTCGCCGGCGTCGGCCAGACGAGATTCGATCAACGCATACCACTGCTGTAGCACGTCGATCAGCATGTCCAGCTCCGCATCGGTACGCTGCGCGCGGCCGCTGCGCAGGCAGGCCTGGGCCTCCTGCAGCTGGGCAAGGAACCCGGCCACGGTATCGGCCTGCAGGATCAGGCCTGGCAGGCGCCGCCCGGGAATGCGTACCACGGCATGGTTGCCGAGCTGGCCGTACACGCTGAGTGTGGTTTCCGTCTTCATGGAAAGAGGCAGGAATTGAGCGTTCATCGCGTGCACCGTTAGAAGACCTGAGCCGCAGGCAGGCGTGGACGACGGGGGAGACGTTGCCACGCCTGCCGGCGGTCAGGGGGGACTCGGGACCGGGGCCTGGCCCCGGTGAGGGGATTTCAGCGCGGCTGTGCCACTCCGGCGATCTGCACGCGACGGTTTGGCGCCAGGCAGGCGATCAGCTCGCGCCGATTGCGCTGCTCGCACTGCACGATCGGCTCGGCCGCGCCGCGTCCTTCGGCGCTGATGCTGGCTGCAGGCACGCCGCCCTGCACCAGCGCGCTGCGCACGGCCTCGGCGCGGCGCTGCGACAGGGTCTGGTTGTAGCTGGCACTGCCGATACGGTCGGTGTAGCCGGTCACCCGGATCGACTGCACCTGTGCGGCTTCACGCACCTGCGCCAGGATGCCCTGCACCGCCTGCTGGCCCTCGGCGCTGAGTACAGCGCTGTCGAAGCCGAACAGCGCGTCGGCAGACAGCCGCAGGGGTTGCTCCGGCAGCGGTGCCGGTGCAAGCGGCGCCGGTGGCCGCGGCGGCTCCAGCACGGCCGCGCACGATTCCGGCTTCCAGTACCCCGCCTGGGCAATGCCCTTGCTGTCAAAGCGGACCTGGAACTGGCAGGTGAAGTACTCCGCGCCCTGCGCGGTGCGGAAGTTGAACAGGTAGTTCCACTCGCGCACGCCCCACATGCCTTCATTGAAATGCGGCGTGCCCAGCAGCGTGTACAACTGCCGCTTGCTCATGCCCGGCGCGAAGCGGCGCAGGTCGGCGACGTCCGGATAGATGCCTTCCTTCAACGAGGCCCTGGAGGCCTCCGGGAACTGCACGGCGGTGGCTTCGGCAGGACCGTCGGTGGCCGGCGCATGGCTGCGGCAGGCGGCCAGCAGGCCCATCCCCAGGATCAGGCCCAGCGTAGCGGCATGTTGGCCGGCGCGGGCGATACGATGCTGTTTCATGTCATTCCCCCTGTAGACGTTTCCGCGGTACCGGGCCGCGCGTGCGGCCCGGCGGCGGAGATATCACCACTGGATGCCGGCACCGACGGCCACGCCGGCCTCGCCACGGCTGTTGGTCGAACCGCTGAACTTGTAGATCCAGCGGCCGCCTTCGGAGACACCGGAGATGCCCAGCGCCACGCCCGATTCGCCGTTGTAGCTGCCAGCCGCGATCGAGGCCATGCTGCGGCCCGCCTCGCTGGGCTGCGGCAGCGCTGCGGTGGCCATCGCCGAGGCGATACCGGCCGAAGCACGGTTGTCGGTCTTGCGCAGGTCGCGCTCGAAGCCACCCATGCGCTCGTCGGTGTAGGCCTTGGACCAGTCCAGGGTTTGCGCCATCCCCGACTTCAGCTGATCCACGTTGACCGCGTCGGTACCGGCGGTACCAGCGGCAACGTTGCGCACCGTGGTCGGGCCGCTGCCGGTGGATCCCAGCGTGACGCTGTTGTAATTGGTCGCACCGTTCACCGTGGTGTCGTAGCGGAGCGTACCCTGCTGCGAGGCCTGCAGCTGGCGCACGTTGACCGCGTCGGTGGCCTGCGAGCCGTCAGCCACGTTGACCACCTGGCGTTCGGCGCCGCTCGCACCCACCGAGACCGTGTTGGCCCGGTTCGCCACCGAACCCGCACCCAATGCCACCGAGTTGTCGGCCTGCGCCTGTGAACCATTGCCCAGCGCGGTCGAATTGGTCCCGGCGGCGGTGGAGCCTGCACCGCCGGCGGCCGAGTTGGCACCGCTGGCGGACGGGTCGGCCAGGTTGTTGGTATTGTTGGCGCGGAAGCTGCCGGCCACGTTGGTGATGTTCTGGATCTTCTGGTCGGTGTACTTCTTCGATTCGTCGATGGCGTAGTTCACGCCGTTCTTCAGCTGGCCGACATTGGTCGCGTCGTACGTGTCGGAACCGTCGGCGACATGGGTGATCTTGCGCTCGCTGCCAGTACTGCCGACCGAGACCTCACCAGCCGAGTTGCTGGCGCCGGTCTGGCCGTAGGCACCGGTATAGCCGCTCTGCGCACCGACGCTGGCCACCGAACCTGCACCCAGTGCCACGCTGTTGCCGGCACTGGCGCTGGCGCCGTTGCCGACCGCCACGCTGTTGGCACCGGCCGCACTGGCCTGCGGGCCGACCGCCACCGCTTCCGCACCGGCCGCGGTGGCTGCGGCCGCCGTCGAGTTCACCGCCAGGTAGGCACTGCCACCGCCACCGTTGGTGATGCGCTGGTTGAGGACCTTCAGCGAGCCATCGACGGCAGTGAAGGCGGCGGTGACGTTGTTGTAATCGCCGCTGCTGAAGGTGCCATCGGTGGCGATGCTGGAGATGCTGAACGTCGGCGCGGTCCACGCGTTGGTGGTGCCGTTGTAGGCAGTGGTGCCGCCGAAGTAGTTGGCGATGGTGCTGTGGGTGCTGAACAGCTGGTCGCCGGTGATGGCGTCGCTGCTGCCGGCCAGGATGCTGCCGGCGGCCACATTGGTGATCTTCACCGCACCGCTGCCGGTGCCCGTCAGCGTCACGCTGTTGAGCACGTTGCCGCTGCCGTCGACGTCGTACTTCACGGCCAGCTTGTCGATCTCGCCGGTCTGGTCGGCCACATTGGCCAGTGAATTGCTGACCGCGTCGAAAGCGGTACCGACGTCGTTGTAGTTGCCCTTGGTGATCGTGCCGTTGGCGGCAACGTTATTGATCGAATAGGTCGGCGCGGTCAGTACGCCGCTGGCGTTGACCGCCGCGCCACCTCCGAGGTGGGTGGCAACGGCCTGGTTGGCCGCAAACAGCTGGGCACCGTTGACGGCCTCGCTGCTGGTGGCACTGACCTGGCCCGGGCCCAGGTTGCGCAGCGTGGTGGCGGTGCCGCTCTGGCCCAGCGTGGCACTGGCGTAGTTGACGCTGCCGTCGCCGTTGAGGTCATAGCGCAGGGCGCCCTGCTCCGAGGCCTGCAGCTGGCCCAGGTTGACCGCATCGGTCGCTGCGGTACCGGCCGCCATGTTGGTGACCTGGCGCTCGGCACCGGCGGCACCGATGGATACGCTGTTGGCACGGTCAGCCAGGCTGCCGGCGCCCACCGCGATGCTGTTGGAGGCGGTGGCGCGGGCATTGGTACCAACCGCGATCGAGTCGGCGCCGGTGGCCACGGCCTCGGTACCGGTCGAGTTCACCCGCAGGTACTTGGTACCGCCGTTGCGGATATCGGTGATCTGCGTGTTGAGGTTGACCAGCGAACCATCCACCGCCGCGAAGGCATCGGTGGCGTTGGTGTACAGGCCCTGGGCGATGGCGCCGGTGGTGGAGATCGTGCTGATCTCGAACAGCGGCGCAGTGAAGGCACCGCTGGCCGGATCGAACGCGGCGCGGCCACCGAAGAAGCTGGCGATGGCGGCGTTGGTCGCAGCCAGTTGGCCACCGTTGACTGCTTCCAGGCTGCCCGCGGTGACCGCGCCGCCGGCCAGGTTGCCGATGGTGGTGGTGCCAGTGCCCGCGCCAAGCGTCACCCGACGGTAGTTCGGGTTGCCGGCACCGTCCAGGTCGTAGGTCACCGCAGCTGCCGCCACATCATCGATCAGGCTGATGGCGCCCTTCAACTGGGCCACATTGACCGCATCGGTGTTGACGCTGCCGGCAGCCACGTTGGTGATCTGGCGCTCGCCGCCACCGGCGGTGCCCACCGATACTTCGCCGGCCGAGACCTGCGGTGCAGTGAGGCCATAAGCGCTGTAGCTGGCCTGCGCGCCGCGCAGTGCAGCCGAACGGTAGCCCAGTGCGACCGAGTTCGCCTGGTTGGAGGTGGCTTCAGCACCCAGCAGGGTCTGGCCGTTGGCGGTACCGACGGCACTGTCACCGACGATCACCGAATGGCCCATGCGCGCAGCGTAGTCTGCGGTCGGGACGCCGGTCGGGTTGGTGGGATCGTTCACGCCATCGCCCGGGAAGGCAACGTTGGCATCGACCCTGGGCAGTTCGTGCCGTGCATTGGCGCCGATCACCACTTCCTTCGAACCGTTGGCGAAGGCGCCATCACCCATCAGCACCTGGTAGTCCTGTGCCGCGTTGACGGCCCAGCAGGAGATGTCGGCCAGCGCGATGTCCAGGCACTTCGCCGCCCATTCCGGCGAATCCGTTGGCAGCAGCAGCCCGAGCAGGCCACCCGGATTGCCGTTGTTGATGTTGTAGATGTAACTGTCCGAGGTAACGCCGCCAATGAGCGTCAGGTGCGAGCTGCCGCCGGTGACGGCGCCGCCGAGGCCATTGAGGGTGCTACCGACCGGCGACAGGTTGACCACCGGCAGGCCCAGCACATTGACCGTCGAGTAGGTCTGCATCACGTTGGCGTTGCTGAGCTTGAGATTGCCGTTGCTCAGGTAGCCGTCGCCGCCGAAAAGGCTGCTGGTGGTCGGCCCGATGAGCTGGCCGACATTGCCGACCAGGCCACCGGTGCCGATGATCAGGCCCGCGTTCGGGTCGGCCGGCGCCGGCGCCTTTGGGCTGGTGGGCGGTATGGCCGAGGGTTGAGTCAGGCCGAGCCCGCCAAGCGTGCCGCCGACCAGGCCGCCTACGGCACTGCCGAGATTGCCGATGGTGCCGTTGAGGTTGCCGTTGAGCAGGTTGCCTACGGCACTGCCGACATTGCCCAGCGTATCGCCCAGCAGGCCACCCAGGCCGCCGAGGCTGCCACCTGTAGCGCCATTGAGGACACCGCCGACGGTGCTGCCCACCGCACCCGCTGTATTGTTGAGCGTGCCGCCCACGGCACCGCCAACGGCACCGACGGTGCCAACTGCATCGTTGAGCGCGCCACCGACGGTGCTGCCGACCGAACCGGCCGTGCCGTTGAGTGCACCACCCACGGTTCCGCCGACTGCACCAACCGTACCAACGGCGCCGTTCACTGCACCACCCACCGCGCTACCGACAGTTCCAACGGTGCCATCGAGCGTGCTGCCCAGTGCTTCGCCTACCGTTCCAACCGTGCCGTGCAAGGCGCCGCCGACCGCACCAACCGTGTTGCCTACGGTGCCATCAAGCACGCCACCTGCGGCGCCGCCTTCCGCGCCGACAACGCCGCCCACCAGGCCATCGACGCCCAGCGCGCTGTTCTGCGCCGCCACGGTCGCTTGGCCGGCCAGCTTCAGATTGCGGTCGGCCACGACTTCGTGGCCACCCGGCGCCTGCACGCGCACGTTGCCGGCAACACCAGCATCGAAGGCTGCGGTGATCGCGCGATCATGCGTTTGGCCCGGCAACTCCTCCTTGGCCGGCAGCGTGACCGCCGCCGTCGCCTTGACCTGCCCCTGCCCGTCGATCTGATGGCCCGCCAGCTTCAGCTGCGAATCCACCTTGCCGTCAACGGACGCCTTGAGGCCGGACAGCGAGCCAGCCGGTGCGCCAGCAACAGCGGCGGCCGCCTTGGCACCGGTATCGATCGAGGCCACCTGGGTACCGGCGATGCCAACGCCGGCCTTCGCCTGGGCATCCGCAGCCACACCGAGCGGCGCGTGCGCGGACGGCACAACGTTGGCCGCCAGCGAGGCATCAATCTTCGCCACACTGGACGCTGCGTGTCCCAACCCGGCATTGGCGCGGATATCGGCGGCCAGCGCAGGAACCGCGACCTGCTTCGGCGCAGCGCTCGCCGCCAGCTTCACCTGCACGGTGGCCGGCAGCACGTCGCGTACGATCGGCAGCGAGTTCGTACTCAGCTGCAGGCCGACACGCGCGTCAGCGCTGATCGCCGGACTGCTCTGCGCCTGGCGCGATGCGGCAGCCAGCGCCACTTCCGCGTCGACCTTGACCGGCATCGGCTGCGCGTACTTGGCTGCGAGCGCCTGCAGGTCACGTAGAGACTGATTGGATTCGGTTGCGCCTGCATGCCCGCTGGCCAGCGCACACAACAGGGCCAGGGCCAGGGCAGTCGGCATCAGCAGTGCACTGCGCGGATCGCGGGCGGCGCTGCCGCCGCTGTCGCCGGTGGCCAGTTCCGAGGCCACAACCAGAGCATTGAGCTGGCGGTTCCATACACGCCGGTAGATGCGGTTCATGAGCATTTCCCCCGTAGGCGAACAACTGGAATGTCAGTGGACTTGCCGTTAGGCAGGTGACTGACATTTCAGCGTTTGCAACGGCGGTGGCGCACTTCAATCCGGCACGGCAATCGCGCATTCCGGCAAATCCACGGCCGGAATCGGCAGCCGTCTATGCAGAAGCGGCAGCATGATCGGCAAACGGATGCGCAATTCCGGCATGAATGCCGTGGAAACCCTTGCGGGACCTTGGCTCAGGCCGGCTGGCCGATCTGCGCGGGCGCGCGCATCAGGGTATCGCGCGGCAGTTCGCCGAATACCTTGCGATAATTATCAGCGAAGCGCGAGAGGTCCCAAAGCCCGCAGCTGAGCGCGATGGCCTTCACCGAGCGGCGGCTGGAATCGGCCATCGACAGGCTCCGGCAGGCGGCACACAGGCGCAGCATGGAGAGGTACCGGTTCGGCGAAGTGCCGAACAGGTCCTCGAATGCATAACGCAGGCCGCGCTCGCTGACGCCAGCGGCATCGCAGATTTCATTCATGTAGATGTTGCGGCGCAGGTTGAGCCGCATGAAATTCTCGGCACGCTGAGCAATCAGATAATGTGTGCGCCGCGCACGGCTGCAGCCCGGGCGGTCGGCGGTACCCGCGCCCAGCAGTGCCTGCACATGCTCATGCAGCAGCCGCTCGGCTTCTTCCGGCTGCAGGCCGGAACCCTGCCCCAGCTGCAGGTGCAGCTGCTGATAATGGCGCGCCAACGGCGCTGCTTCGTTGGCCAGGGTGAACAACGAAAGTGCCTGCCCAGCCGGTGGCGTGCTGCGCAGGCTCAGTTCGGTCAGCTTGCGCTGCACGCGCGCCGCCGGCACCAGCATCAGCGTCATGTGCGTGCCCGGGCTCAGGGTGAACTCGCTGATGCCCTCCGGCATCACGGTCAACGCCATACCCGCCGCAAGCGGTACACCATGGCACCAGCTCAGCGTCTCATCGGTGGCGTGCAGATAGCCGAGCATCGCCCAGTCCGGCGGCAGCATGAATCGTCCACGGCAATGGAATCCACAGCTGATGCTGCAGAACAACGCCTCCTCGTGCACGCGTGAAGCGAAGGCCGCCCGTGGCCCATTGCCATCGAGCAGTAGCAGTTCAACATCACATACACGAAGCACGCCGCTCAGCGTCGCCAGGTCGATCGACCGCAGGCCGCTGTCGTCGCTGTCTCCTACCCCACCATCGACCATGACAGTGTCGTCCCCCGATTATCCGTCGTGCGATACGGCCCCCACTGCCTGACAGGGCGCGCACCTCTCATGGAATCTCTTCCATCACCGGGATGCGCGCCGCCAACGCACGCACCCCAAAAGAAACGCGAGTACTTGAATACGAGTATGCCCGATAATTCAGCGGGGTAAACATCTGCCCCGCGTTGAATAGGATGGATACAGACGTGAAAATCATGCTGACGTGATTGGCACAGTTCTCGCATTCGACTGAAACCAAAATCACATTATCTGCACGTCGATGAATCGTTGTGCGAGCGAACGGATTTCCGTCACAGAACCCGCGTGAAAAATTAAGGACCGAAGGGATTCTGCCGAATTTGCATATAGGTTCCGGTTGCAGCCGGCCGCCATTCAGGCAAAGTCGATAACACGGTGATCCGGTCTTTGATAATGACCGCACCCAGGGGGACAGCATGACCATGCACGTATCGCTCGACACGTCGACCACCGGCCCCGCGCCGCGCGGTCGCGGTTGTGCGAACGGCGTCCCGCCTGGAAGCGATCACCCTGCTTGAGCACAGCGGGTCCATCCCGCCTTGCCTCCTCCGCCAGGACGTGCGGAGGTCCACGGACGATCCCGGCGGAGCCGGGCCACCGCCCAACAGGTGTCCTGTAGCAGACAGGTAGAGGGAGACAATCGTCATGAACGCATCGATCCGCAAGTTCCTGAAGGAAGAAGATGGTGTCACCGCGCTCGAGTACGGGCTGCTGGCCGCTGTGATTGCGGGAGTGCTGATCGCACTGGGCAGTACGCAGATCCAGACATTCTTCAGCACGCTCTTTGAGAATCTCACCAAGCTTGCCAACAAGGCTTCAGGCAGCACGCCCGCCTGAGCCGCCTCCTGGATTGGATCAGGGACAGCAACTGCTGAGCGTCCACTGACGGGCGACGGAGTGTGCGATGACACTGCTGGGTTTATTGGCCATCGGCGTATGCCTGCGGATCGCGATCAGCGATCTGTACGCCCGGCGGGTGCCCAACGCCTGGCTGCTGTCCGCATGCGCGATCACCGTTGTCGTGCTCATCGCCGGACAGTTCAACGCGCCGCGCCTGCCGTGGGCTTCCCACGTTGCCGGCGCGGCGCTCGGCCTGGTCGCATTGCTGCCGTTCCATGCGTTGCGCTGGATGGGCGCCGGGGATGTCAAGTTCTTTTCCGTGCTGGGATTGATGCTGGGCTGGCAGACACTGCTGCCGATCTGGATCGCGGCCAGCCTCGCAGCGGGCGCACATGCCGCGTTGGTGCTGGCGTCACGCCGGGTGGGTCCAGTACTGCACGTCGGCCTGCAAGCCCAGCTGAACCGGGCCAGTTCGCAGTGGCATTCACACCCGGCGCTGCGCGACATGCAGAACGCCCGCCAGGGACGCCATGGCATTCCCTATGCAGCCTACCTGGCCGTGTCGGCCATCGCCTGGATCCTCATCACTACGTATGGAGGTGTGCCATGAACACCCCCAACCCGCGCCGGCAACGTGGTGCGGCCAGCATCGAGTTCGCCTTGATGCTCATGCTGGGCCTGCTGCCACTGCTGCTGTTTACGTTCTCCGGCGTGATGATCATGGCGGCCCAGCAGACGCTGGCAACCGCTTCGGCCGAGGGTGCGCGCGCATCGCTGCGCTATGGCAGCGCCAATGAACGTCGTACCGCGGCGTGTATTGCGGCGCGCAGCTCGATGCAGTGGCTGCTGAACTTCTCCGGGCAGTCCGTCGACTGCAGCAATGGGGGAAGCAACGCCATCCTGGTTTCCGCGCAGGCGCCCTGCGCCGGACTGGCCAGCGCCCAGTGCATGACCGTGACCGTCAGCTACGACTACGCAAGCCATCCCTTCCTGCCCGGCACCGCCACGCTCTACAAGTGGGTAATGCGGGCTCCCATCCGCAGCGTGGCGGTCGCGCAACTCGACCTCGGCAGCGGCAACTGACGATCGCTACAGGAGACGGTTCCATGCTCAAGTTGACCCGCATCGCCGCCGTCGCCCTGATCGGGTTGGCCGTGCTGCTGGCGGTCATCGCCCTGATGATCGGGCGCAGGCAAGCCGCGCCGGCCACGGTTGCCCCGGCCGCGCAGAGCGAAGCCCAGGCAATCACCGTGGTGGAGGCGGTGGCGCGACTGCCGGCCGGCGAACCCATTTCTGCCAATGGACTGCGCCTGGCGCAGCGCAGCGCCCCGGTTGCCGGTGCCGCCTCCAGCATTTCCGCCGTGGTGGGAAAGGTGCCGGTGCAGGACATTGCCGAAGGCACGGCAATCAGCAGTAATGCGCTTGCGCAGGGATTCTCGCTGCAGCTGCGCCCCGGAGAGCGCGCACTCGCGGTACCGGTTGACGAGTTGGTGGGTGCCGGCAACCGCATCGTGCCGGGCGATTTTGTCGACGTGTTCCTCAACCTGCGCAACGCCCAACCCAACGCCAGCGGGCCGGCCGATGCAGCACAGACGCGCCTGCTGTTGTCGCGCCTGCGCGTGCTCAGCTATGGCCAGCAGGACATCGCCCTGGCCAACGCTGGCGCTGTCGCCAGCACTGAAGCCGATGCGCGCAACGATCCACGCGCCGCCGACATCACCGGAAGCAGCAGCACCCAGAGCACGGGAAGCGAGACCACCCAGCCGGCACGCAGCGCGGTACTGGCGGTACCGGTGGCCGACGCCAACCGGCTGTTGCTGGGTGCGCAGCAGGGCAAACTGTTCCTGGCCCTGCGCAACCCTGCCGATCCCGGCCAGCCCGATCTGGCGCTGTTCCCGCAGGCACGCGGTGTGATCGATCCGCTGCGGGGGCTGGATGCGGAACAGCAGCTTGCGCTGCAACGGCCGGAGAATCACGCCTACGCCGGCATCGACGGTGATGCATTGGCCGGCCGCAGCAACACGCCGGCCCGCAGCACCCAGGATGCCACGGCACGCACACCCGCACCCCGGCGCAGCGCCCCGCGCGCATCGGGTATCGAAATCATCCGAGGTGACAGCTCCGCCCCCCGTGGTTCCCTTTGACCTGCATCGAGCGCATCCATGACCGAACGTCGCCGCAGTCCACGCCCTTCCCCCCGCCAGCGCTGGCTGGCCCTGCTGCTGGTGCTGCTGGCACCGGCGACGAGCGTGGCCGCCGACGACCTGGTACTGCAGACGCGCGAGCAGCGCCCCTGGCCCCTGCCGGGTGACCTGGAGCGGGTGGCCATTGCCGACCCGGGCGTGGCCGATATCGTGATGCTGCGCGGCCAGCGCCAGGCACTGCTGGTCGGCAAGGCACCGGGCACCACCACGCTCCTGCTCTGGCACCGCAAGCAGGCCGAGCCACAGCGCCTGCAGGTGCGGGTACAAAGCGCGGTGCAGGGCGCGGCCGACGCGGGCGCGAACGGACTGGTGTTCACCCAGCAGGACAATCAGGGCCTGCTGCAGGGAAGCACCGACAGTGTGCTGTCGCACATGCAGGAACAGAAGACCGCCGCGATGGCCCTGGGCAAGGACGGACTGCTTGCCGACGCATCGACGGTAAGCAGCGGCGGCGTCGTGCAGGTCGAGGTCAAGGTGGTCGAATTCAACAAGACCGCTCTGAAGCAGATCGGCATCAGCTTCCAGAACCGCAATGGCAACTTCGCGTACGGATTCGCCCGCCCGGGCGGCCAGCTGCCGGGCAACACCGGCATCCTGCCCGGCATGCAGGAAGGCAACTCCAGCAACGAAGCCGAATCGCCCATTTCTTCGGCGTTCCGCCTGGTGTTCGGCTCGACCAAGGGCCTGTGGAATGCCGACGTCGACCTGCTGCAGAGCAATGGCATGGCGCGCGTGCTGGCCGAACCTACCCTCGTCGCATTGTCCGGCCAGAGCGCCAGCTTCCTTGCCGGCGGCGAGCTGCCAATCCTGGAGCCGCAGGGGCTGGGCACCACCACGATCACCTACAAGCCCTTCGGCATCGGCCTGACCGTGACACCGACGGTACTGGCGCCGAACCGCATCGCCTTGAAAGTCGCGCCGGAAGCCAGCGACCTGGACTACAGCAACGCCATCGCGCTCAATGGCGTGCAGATTCCATCGATCACCACCCGCCGCGCCGACACCACGGTCGAGCTGGGCGATGGCGAGAGCTTCGTGATCGGTGGCCTGGTCAGTTCCAACGTGGTTTCCAGCGTCGGCAAGATTCCGCTGCTGGGTGACCTGCCGGTCATCGGCTCGTTCTTCCGCAACTTCGACTACAAGCGCCAGGACAAGGAGCTGGTGATCATCGTCACGCCACGCCTGGTGAAGCCGCTGGCCCGCAACACCGAACTGCCACTGCCCGGCGACCGCGAAGCCAAGCCGCACATGCCCGAATGGGGCGCTTGGCTGCTGGGTCCAATCAGCCAGGACCCGGTACCCGGCTTCTCACGCTGATTCCATGATGCCTGCGATACCACGCCCATGCCCTACGCCACTGCCCAGCCGCTGCATCCGCAAGGACCGCCGATGAACCTGGTCCTGTACGGAATGGATCGCGAACTGCTGCCCCGGCTGGCGGCCAAACTGCCGCCGACCACCACCCTGCACTGGCAGGACAGCAGCGCCCCGACCTCCGCCCAGGACCTGCACCGCGGGCCGCAGAACCTTGTGCTGCTCGACTTCCGCCCCGAGCATGCCGCCGCCTCCAGCGTGCTGGCGCAGCAACTGCAACAGACAGAACCGGACCTCGCACTGGTTGCCGTCGGTGCCACCAGTGCCGGACAGGTAGAGGGCGTCGTCATCGCACTGCGGGCGGGCCTGCGTGACGTACTGGACCTGGACAGCGACAACGCCGGTGTCGAGGCCGCACTGCGTCGTGCCCTGTCACCACGACCAGCTGCCGCCGCGCAGCACGCGCACAAGGCGCGCCTGATCGTCCTGCTGGGCGTGCGCGCCGGGGTCGGCACCAGTACGATGGCCGCGCACCTTTCGGTGCTGGCACAGCAGACCCGTGCGCTGGCACAGGGCGAGGCAGTGCAGCAGGACGGCCTGCTGATGGAACTGGCCCAGCCTTCGGGTGACCTTGCGCTGTACCTCAACCTGGACAGCCGCTTCCATTACGAAGACGCCCTGCGCAACGCCAGCCGCATCGACGCCACCCTCGCCCGCACGGCCATGGCCCGGCACGATTCCGGGCTGGTGCTGCTGGACCGCGCCAGCGGAAGCGACGCGGTGCCGCCGTCCGATCCGGGTGCGCTGCTGCAGCGCCTGCGCACCGTGTTCGCCAGCGTGCTGTGTGATGCCGGCGGTTGCCCGGTGCGCCAGCTGCCACCGCTGCTGCTGGACCAGGCCGACGAGATCTGGCTGGTCACAGATGCCTCGATCGCCACGCTGGTGTCGCTCGATCAGGCACTGAAGCACCTTGCCGGGCAACGCGAACGCGAGAAGCGGCTGCAGCTGGTGATCAACCGCCACGATGACAGCAGCGGAATGAGCCCGGAGCAGATTGCGCGCCGCTTCGAGGTGCCCCTGCTGGCCACGCTTCCCGAGCGCCCCCGCGTGCGCCTGTCAGCGAGCCAGGGCCACCTGCTGCTGCAGGATGCGCCGCGTGACCCCTATCTGCGTGCCCTCGCCCCACTGGTTTCGCGCCTGGACCCGGCCGCTTGCCGGGTGCAGGCGCAGGGCCTGCGGGAAAGACTCTCCCTTGCCCTGGGTGGATCGCAATGGAAGACAAGGTAACCCCTTTCCCGCATGCCGTTGCCCGGCCGGTGCTGCCCGAAAGCACGCCGGGCCATCAGCCGTTCGCGCAGACCGAGCAGTACCAGAAGGTGCTGTCGGCAGCGCATGAGCACCTGCTCAACAGCATCGAGGACGAGCGCATCGACATCGATTCCTGGGCGCCCGACACCATCGCCCGCTGGGTGCAGGTGCAGACGGTGGGCTTCATCCAGGAGTGGCGCATCCCGATCAACGAAGAAGAGATGCAGGTGGTCGCCGACGGCCTGGTCAAGGAGCTGACCGGCTTTGGCCCGCTGGACGACCTGCTGCACGACCCGTCCATCGAAGACATCCTGATCAACGGTTTCAAGGATGTGCATGTTTCCCAGGGTGGCCAGCTCAAGCGGGCCACCCAGCGATTCACCGACGATACGCACCTGCTGCGCATCCTGCGACGTATCCTGGCCCCGCTCGGGCGCCGCCTGGATGACTCCAACCCGATGGTCGATGCGCGTTTGCCCAACGGCGGCCGTCTCAACGCGATCATCTCGCCGCTGGCCGTGGACGGACCGATGGTGTCCATCCGCAAGTTCCGCAAGGATCCATTCACTCCCGATGAACTGCTGGCCAAGGGCACCTTCGACGAACCGATGCACGCCCTGCTGAAGGCGATGGTGCTGGGCCGCTGCAACATCCTGGTATCCGGCGGCACCAGCTCCGGCAAAACCTCGCTGCTGAACGCCCTGGCCAGCTACGTCCCCGCGAACGAGCGCGTGATCACCGTCGAGGACACCGCAGAACTCTCGCTCAACCACCCGCATGTGGTCCGCCTGGAAAGCCGCATCGGTGGCGCCGAAGGCCATGGCGCGGTGAGCATCCGCGATCTGGTCCGCAACAGCCTGCGCATGCGCCCTGATCGCATCGTGGTGGGCGAGGTGCGTGGCGCCGAAGTGCTGGAAATGCTGCAGGCCATGAACACCGGCCACGACGGTTCGATGGCCACCATCCACGCCAATTCACCACGCGACTGCCTGTACCGGATCGAGATGCTTGCTGGATTTGCCGGCTTCCAGGGCAGCGAGGACAGCCTGCGCCGGCAGATCGCCAGTGCCATCGACTTCATCGTGCAGATCTCGCGCCTGGGCAGCGGCCGCCGCGTGCTGGTATCGATCACCGAGATCACCGGTGTCAGCGACAACCTGATCACCACCCAGGAAATGTTCCGCCACGAACTGCAGATCGACGGCAACGGCAAAGAGATCGATCGCTGGGTCGGGCTGGGCTTCCATCCACACTCGCACAAGCTGGAGCCGTTCCGCCAACAGCTGCGCGAATCGCTCTACGGAGACTTCTGAGCATGGGAACCGGCGCGCTGCTGGGCATGTTGAGCATCATCGCGGTGCTGCTGGCGCTGGCAGCCTGGCTGTGGGGCACGGCCAGCAGCCGTGAACAACGCCAGGTTTCAATGCGGCACGCCGAGCAGCAGCTTTCGCGCGGAAGCGCCACGGGCGGGGCACCCGCCGGGCCGTCCGTCACCGCTGCCAACGATCCGGCGCGGCCCGCCAGCACCGGGCGCCGCGTGCTGCCGCTGGATGGCCTGCTGCAGCGCGCAGGGCTGCAGACCGGCTGGAAAATCCCCATCATGCTGCTGGTACCGGGGCTGGTACTGTCGGTGGTAGCGATGGCGCGGCTGGGCACCGCGTGGATGTTTCCGCTGACCCTGCTGCTGTACCTGCTTGGCTGCTGGCTGTGGGTGATGCGGCGGACCACGAAGCTGCGTGCGCAACTGCTGCATCAGCTGCCGGACTTCCTCGACAACCTGGTGCGGCTGACTGCACTGGGCAACAGCCTGCAGGCCGCGTTCCAGGTTGCGTCGATGCAGACCAGCGCGCCGTTGCGCGGGCTGCTGGACACCACGGTGCGCTTTGCGCGCAGCGGCATGGAGTTGGACCGTGCACTCGCGCAGGCCGCGCAACCCTATCGCATGGAGGTGCTGAAGGTGTTGTCGGTGGTGATCGGTGTCAGCGTGCGCATCGGCGGGCGCTCCGACCAGATCCTGCAGCGCATGGGTGATTTCATGCGCGACCTGGAACAGGCGCAGCAGGAGCTTTCGGCGACGACCTCCGAGACACGCATGTCTGCGTGGGTGCTGGGCCTGCTGCCACCGGCCTGCGCGGTGCTGATGGCGATCGCCAGCCCGGACTTCTTCCAGCCGGTGCTGCACGATCCGCTTGGCCACAAGATCCTGCTGCTTGCACTGGGCATGGAGCTTGTCGGCGGCTTCCTGCTGTATCGCCTGGCCAAATCGCTATGAACCCCCGCCCCGCCGGAGACGACCGATGAGCGCCAGCGCCTGGTTCGCCCTCTCCCTGCTCGTGCTGGCTGCCGGCATCGCCCTGCTGGGTATCGGCGGCTGGATACGCAGCCATCGTGAGCAGCGTACAACGGCCACGTTGAAGACCGCCCTGCAGCCGCGCGAGACGTCCCGTGACACCGAACCTGCACGGCACGATTCGCTGGGCTGGCTCGAACGCTTCGGCCGTGCCCTCAGCGGCGGCCGCCTGGAAACGGCATTGCTGGCCAATGAAGATCGGCTGCTGTTGGATCTGGCCGGGTGGAACACCCGTCGCGGTACGGCCATCTACCTCGGCCTGCGCCTGCTGCTGGCCGTGCTGGTGCTGGCACTGGTGCTGACATTCAGCAGCGTCACCGGGCTGGCCAGGATCATGGTGATCATCGGTGCCTTGGCCGCTGGACTGCTGTTGCCCAAATTCGTTCTCTCTTCCTGGGTGAAGCAGCGCCGGCGTGCAGTCGAAACCGAGCTACCGCTGCTGATCGACCTGCTGCGCCTGCTGCAGGGCGTAGGCTTCAGCATGGACCAGAGCCTGCAGACGCTCGGCGACAAGCTTCGCGATGCATTGCCGGTACTCGGCAGCGAACTTCAGGAGGCCAATGTAGCCTATACCCATGGCCGCACGCGCGCGCAGTCCCTGCGGCGGCTGAGCGAGGTCTATGCCGACGATGACCTGACCAGCCTGATGCAGCTGATCCTGCAGGTGCATGCCCATGGCGGTGCGGTGCAGGAGCCCCTGCGGCAGTTCAGCCTCCGCCTGCGCGAGCAGCGTCGCAACACGTTGAAGGAAAAGGTCGGCAAGCTCTCGGTGAAGATGACCGTGGTGATGATGCTGACCCTGCTGCCAGCGTTGATGCTGGTGCTCGCCGGGCCGGCGCTGGTCGCGCTGGCCACCACCCTGTCCAAGATGGGATCGCCCTGATGCCTGCCCTGCGCACCTCCTGCCTGCTGCTTGCCCTCGCTGCCATCACCAGTGGTTGTGGGTCGACCACGCCGAAGTACCTGCGCGCGCCCAGCCTGGCTGCGCCCGAACCGGCACCGCAGGACAGCCGCAATGCGTACCTGGAGTTGATCGAGCGCATGCAGCAGCAAGGCGCGTGGTATGCCTCGCTCGCCCACGTCGACGCCTTCCGCCAGCGTTACGGCGACCCGCCGGCATTGCGGCTGCTGCAGGCCGATGCGCTGCGAGAGACCGGCCAGGCCGATGCCGCGATCGCACTGTACCGCGCGCTTTCCAGCGGCCCCCAGGCCGCCGCAGCCGCGCATGGGCTCGGCCTGATCGCCGCGCGCCGAGACGACGACGCCGGCAGCGAGCAGGCGCTGGCGCGGGCAACCCAACTGCAACCGTTGAATACCAGCTATCTCGGCGATCTGGGCTATGCGAGGCTGCGCGCCGGGCAGTTCGAGCGCGCGCGCGAACCCTTGGCCAAGGCCCTGGAACTGTCCCCAGGCAATGCCAAGGCCACCGCCAACCTCGCCCTGTGGGCGGTGCTGCGTGGCGACACCGCCACCGCCGAGCGCCTCGCCCAGCAGGCCAACCTCAACAAGGACACCCGGCTCAGCATCCAGCAGCAGGCGGCGCAGATCCGGGCCCGCCTGCAGCAGCGCCAGGCCGCAGCGGCTGCTGCGGCGGTCGTGCCGCCCCCTGTGCGCGCTGTCGACAGCGACGCCACCAACAACCCGCGCGGCGTCACGCGACTGGCGGCGGAACCGCGCCGCGACAGCCGCGACGAACGCGATCCACAGCGCCTGCCGCCCTCGATGCTGGAACGCTTCAGCGCCAACGACCACCCGAACGGAAACACACCATGACCGCGACGCCCCTGGCCCGACGCCTGCTGCCCGCTCTGATCTGCCTGCTGCCGGCCGCCGCAGTGCAGGCGCAGCAACAGCCGCTCACCGGACAGATGCTTGGCGGCAGCACACCGGCAGCGCCGGCTGCGCAGCCGCTGCAGTCCGAGTCATTGCCCGCCGTGGACCTGGCGGCCCGGCCCGCACCAGTGCCGCAGGCGGCGCCTGCTGCAGTGGACATCACCGACGGCAACGCTGCAACCGCGCGACCCGGCCGCAGCCAGATCGGTGATACCGCGCGCAACCTGTTCCGCCTGCAGGCGTCCGGACAGCAGGCCGGGCAGCACCTGCCGATCCTCGGCGACCAGGCGACGCTGAGCTACGCACGCTACATGAAGAGCTTCGAACACGAGATCCCGGACTTTTTTGAGACCGATGTCGCCAAGTCCAAGGGATCATCCTCATCCGGACGCTGAGGTAGGCCATGAAACGCCCACGCCAGTTCAGTTTCAGCCGCGCACGGGGCGGCATGTCGATCACCATGATGCTGGTCATGCTGGCGTTGCTGGCGATGCTGGGCCTGATCGAGATCGGCTACCTGTTCTGGGCCAAGCGCGATGCGCAGAAAGTTGCTGATCTGGCCGCACTGGCCGGAGCGCAACGACTGGAGCTGTGCACCTCGGACAACAGCGACAACAGCGCTGCGCGGCACAGCGCACTCACCCAGAACACGTTCGAAGGGAGCCTGCAGATCCGCTGCGGCAACTGGAGCGCCAACCGCACCACCGCCAACCGCTTCGTCACCACCATCGATGCCAGCAACCCACGCAATGCCGTGCAGGTCGTCGCGCAGCGCAGCGTGCTGCCGTTCTTCGGGCAGAACACCACCCTGCCCACCGTCAGCGTGGAGGCCGTGGCCCGCCGTTCCGAACCGACTGCGGTGTTCGCGGTCGGTTCGCAGCTACTGCGCACCAATGGCGACTCGGTACTGTTGTCGACCCTGCGCCTGGTCGGCCTGGATGTGACCAACGCCACCGTGCTCTCCTATGACGGCCTCGCCCAGGCCAACATCACGCCATCGGGCCTGCTCAAGGCGTTGAACATCCCGGTCAGCGCCAACCTCAGCGTGGCTGACTTCAACCGGCTTCTGTCGGTCAACAAGGTTTCGCTGGCGCAGCTGGTCGACGCCACCGCCACCGTGGTCGGCCGCGACTCCACGGTGGGCGTGCAACTGCGCGCCCTGTCCGACCTGGTTGCCACCCAGCTGGACATCAACAAGCTCAACATCGTGCTGGGCAGCCAGTCCGGCGGCGGCGGCCTTTTCGCCGAAGTCGTCTCGCCCGACGGCACGGTCGGCAGTGCACTGGAGTCACAGATCAACGTGCTCAACCTGATCAACACTGCGATCTCCATCGCCAACGATGGCAACGGCGTGGCGGTCAAGGGGCTGGACCTGCTGGGCATCAAGATCCAGGCCGGCGTGGTCGAGCCGCCATCGATCGCCATCGGCGGTGTCGGCAGCCGCGCCTACAACGCGCAGGTAAGGCTGGTGGCAGACGTGGACAGCAACAACCTGTTCGCACTGGGGCCACTTCTGAACCTGCTGGGCACGCGCCTGCACCTGCCGCTGCATGTCGATGTCGCCAACGGAATGGGAACGCTGACCGGAATCCAGTGTGGCGCCAATCCACCCAGGGCCACCATCCAGGTGGATTCGTCGGTCCTGCGGGCCTGCGTCGGCAACGTCGATCCATCGCAGCGTTTCTCGAAGAACAATGTCTGCGACGCGACGCTGAACAACGAACAGCTGCTGAAACTGCTCGGACAACCCCTGATCAACGACAAGATCACGCTGCCGGCCCTGACCAGCTCGCAGAACCTCACCCTGGCCGCTGGCGAAACCGGCTCGACGCGCATCAATCCACTTGCTCTCGGCAACGCAGTATCCGACCTTGTCAATGAGCTGCTGCGCGTGCTGTCGGGCATGCTCAGTTCACCCAAGCAGGGCATGAGTGCCAACGACACGGCCAAGGCCCTGGCCGACCGTTACCTGCAGGCCACCTTCCCGCCGAACACCCGGTATGAGGTGGACAAGTTGATTCCACTGCTGCGCGATGGCGACGCCAGCCGGCAACTGGCCCCGCTCAACAGCTGGACCGTACCCGGAGGCCTGCCCTACGCCTGTGGCCTGCTGAACCTGTCCACCTGCCACAAGGACGGTCCGGTCTGGGATGCGTTCAAGGTGACGGTCACCGGTCAAGGACTGGGCGTGCTCGATGGACTGCTCGGCTCGCTGGTGGGCGGCCTGCTGATCAACCGCTGCGACAGCCTGCTGGGCAACCTGATCGACTACAACGGCTGCGTGCGCAACAACCTGGCCTCGTACATACAGACCGCGCCGGCCGGGTTCCTTGACGGCACCGGCGGCACCGGCGTCACCAACCCCGATGGCACGGTCAGCTGCAGCGGCCTGCTGTGCACGCTGCTGAAGCCGATCCTGTCCGCCTTGCGCCCGGTCCTCAACAGCGTCGGCACCTTGCTGACCAACCTGCTGGCCAGCGTGCTGGGCCTGGAGCTGGGGCGCACCGACGTCAACGTGCAGTCGATCCAGTGCAGCGCCGCACAGCTGGTCTACTGACCCGTGACGGGCGCCCTTGGCGGCGCCCGCGCACATGCTAGACTCCCGGCGGGGAACCACTTTCATCTCAACCCACACTCATCCGTGGATGGTCTAGACATGCGAGAAACTTCAGGGGGCGCGGTCTTCGCCCGGCGCGCGTACGGCGCGGCACTGCTGGCCGTGAGCATGATGCTGGTGGCACCAGCGGCGATGGCTGCCCGTGGCGACCGCGAAGCTGCCGCAGAGCCGGCCGCTCGTAGCGCACCGGTGGTGCGCAATACCGTTGACGAGCTCAAGCAGCTGATGGATGCCCGCCAGCTGACCGAGCTGCGCACCACCTACAACGGCAATTACGGCGCCAGCCTGCTGTTCAACGCCAACACCCTGACCTACTACGTCGCCCTGTTCCAGGAGAAGAATTTCTGGCGGGTGATCAAGACTGACGCCGTCGACAACGCCGAGCGTGTCTACCGCACCTTCGCGCAACAGTCCGAGCAGCTTGCCCAGGTCTACATCGACACCACCCGCCTGGAAGCCGGCAAGCGCTATACCGAGCGCCTGGTGGCCTACAACGAGGAACGCCTGCGCACCCTGCAGCAGGAAATGGAACAGCAGCAGGCGCAGTCGGCCCAGGTCAGCGCGGCCCTGCAGCAGGCCCAGCAGCAGGCAGTCAGCCTGAGCAGCGACGTGCAGAGCACGAACAGCCAGCTGGACGCCCTGCAGCGCCGCATCCAGATCCTGCAGGCCGAACAGGGCAACCCGGAGCTGAGCCTGCCCAAACCTGACAGCGTGCCCTCGCCGGCACCGGCGACGGCCAGCGACGGTCGCTGAGGTCCGGCACCTGGCATCTGCTCTCAACGGCGCCCTTGGGCGCCGTTGTCGTTTCTGGCACCTGGATTCAACGGCACGCGTCATGCACCGCATCATCCAGCTGCCGCCGCTGTACGAAGTCCAGGCGCTTGGCCTGGGCGAGCGCCTTCCCGCGTTGCTGCCGCGCGTGCTCACAGGCGGCGGGATCGGTGCTGATGGGTATCAGAGCGGCCCGCGCACGCCCCTGCTGCACCACACGCGGACGGCTTGAGGCCGGGCTCGCTGGCTTGGCCACGGTCGCACCTGTCGAAGGCGGCTCCGGCGGCACCTCCCAGCGCCATTCCGCACGCCCCTGGCACGGCGTCTGCTGGTAGACAGGATGCGGCCCGTCCACGCATTTGTAGACGTTGGTCCGGGCGTGCGCCGCCGTGGTCAGCAGCAGGCACACCCACAGGCTCCAGAACGCATTCGACATTGCAGGCTCCTCGACAGGGCAGCCGCCATCGTCAATGCCGGAACGGCTTCGTGCTAGAGCGATATGCGTCACATCCGGCGCAATCCAGCACAGCCGTGCAAGTCGCCGCTCTGGCGCTGCGCTGTACTGCCGGAGGCTCCGGCATCCACGCCGGGGCCGTCCCTCCCTTCCGCCAAGGAAACCACAATGAGCAACTTCATCACCGTCGCCGACGGCGCCCGCATCTTCTACAAGGATTGGGGTACCGGCCAGCCGATCGTCTTCGCCCACGGCTGGCCGCTGTCTTCCGATGCCTGGGATCCGCAGATGCTGTTCATGGGCCAGAACGGCTTCCGCGTGGTCGCCCACGATCGCCGCAGCCACGGACGCTCCAGCCAGACCTGGAACGGCAACAACATGGACACCTATGCCGATGACCTGGCCGCGGTGATCGAAGCGCTGGACCTGAAGGACGCGATCCTGGTCGGCCATTCCACCGGCGGCGGTGAAGTGGCCCATTACATCGGCCGCCACGGCAGCGCGCGCGTGGCCAAGGTGGTGCTGGTCGGCGCGGTGCCGCCGCTGATGCTGAAGACCGATGCCAACCCCGCCGGCACCCCGCTGGAGGTCTTCGACGGCATCCGCAAGGGCACGGGCGGTGACCGCTCGCAGTTCTTCAAGGACCTGACCACACCGTTCTTCGGTGCCAACCGCGATGGCAATACCGTCACCCAGGGCATGCGTGATGCGTTCTGGCTGCAGGGCATGCTCGGTGGCGTCAAGGGCCAGTACGACTGCGTGCACGAATTCTCGGAAGTGGACTACACCGAAGACCTGAAGAAGATCGATGTGCCGGCGCTGGTCGTGCACGGTGATGACGACCAGATCGTGCCGTTCGATGCCTCGGCGAAGCTGTCCTCGCAGATCATCAAGGATGCCGAGCTGAAGGTGTACGCCGGCGCGCCGCATGGCCTGACCATCACCCACGCCGACCAGTTCAATGCCGACCTGCTCGCGTTCGCGCGCAAATGATGTCCCGCGGTGGCGCCCCAGGGCGCCGCCGCTCCTTCGGTAGTGCCGGCCGCTGGCCGGCAACCCGATCATCCATCGTGATCACGCGCAGCCGGCCAGCGGCCGGCTCTACCACCGGCGGGTCAGATGTCGGTGTGGTGATGCGGCACGGCGGCTGGCAGCGGGTCATGCCCTCCCACGAAGTGACGCACCACGGGGGCGCGCTCGCCGCGATGCAGCTCCCGCAGCACTTCCTGGATGGCCTTGTCATCCGCGGTGATGCGCTCGTGCTGGCGCAGGTGCTCCAGCCACGACGGGGTCACGAAATACTCCAGGTGGATGCCCGGGCTGGCCACGTCCTCGACCACACCCCAGACCACCGCACCGTCGCGGCGACGGATCGTGCCCAGCGCGCGCATCTGCGCCTGGAACTTGGCACGGTCAGCATCGTCGATGCGGTACTCGATGGTAACCAGCACCGGCCCCCGATCATTCGACACCGGCACCGACAGTTCCGGCGCCGGCCAGTGCCCGGCCGGACGCAGGTTCAGATCCTCGGTGCCAGCAATACGCACGCGCCACACCAGCAATCCGCCGATCACCGCACCTGCGGCAGCCACCAGCAACGCCAGCTCCGGCGACGTACGCAGTGCGAGCGCGCCCCAGCTCAGGCCGCCGGCGGCCATGCCGGCAGAGAACACCATGATGTACAGCGCCAGCGCACGCGCACGTACCCATGCCGGAACCGCAGTCTGCGCAGCGATCTGCAGCGACGACAGCACGGTGATCCACGCAAATCCATTGACCAGCATCACCGCCGGAAGCACGTACCAGCTGCGGGTCAGCGCCAGCCCGACCAGGCTCAGGGCCAGCGACAAGGTCGCCAGCAGTACCAACAGGTCACGATCCAGCTGCGCACGCAGCTTCGGCAGCAGCAGCGCACCGCCCACTGCGCCGATGCCGATGCAGCCCAGCAGCATGCCGTACTGCCCCGCCCCGCCATGCATCTGCCCACGCACCACCACCGGCAACAGCGCGTTCATCGCCGCGGCAAAGAAGAAGAAGCCGACCGACTTGATCAGCACCGCCTGCAGCCGCCCGGCGCGGCTGGCGTAACGCAGGCCCGCCTTCAAGCCGGCACCGAAACCTTCCGGTGGCAGGCTGGACTGCTTGGGATCACGCGTCCAGCCCCACACCACGAACAGCATCGCGGCGAAGGTGATGGCGTTGAAGCCGAATGCCCACACCGCACCCAGCTGCGCCACGATCACGCCACCAATGGCCGGGCCGATCGAGCGCGCGATGTTGATGCCGATCGAGTTCAGCGCCACCGCCGAGGCCAGCATCGGCTGGGGTACCAGCTCGGAGACAATGGCGGCCTGCGCGGGCATTGCCATCGCCGCACCACAGCCCATGCAGAAGGTCAGCAGCACCAGCAACTGCGGGGTCAGCAGGTCCATCGCGGTCAACGCGGCCATCGCTGCGGCCACCAGCAGCATCCAGCCTTGGGTCGCCAGCAGGTACTTCCGGCGATCGACAATGTCGGCCAGGGTGCCGGCAGCGAGCGCCAGCAGCACGATCGGCACCGTGGTGGCCGATTGCACCAGGGCCACCATCAACGGCGAACCGGTGCGTTCGGCCATCACCCAGGCGGCGGCTACATCATTGACCCAGGTGCCGATGTTGCTGGCCAGGATTGCCAGCCAGATCGAACGGAACATCTGGATCTTCAGCGGGGACCAGGCGCCTGCGGCCTGTGTGGAGTGTTGCGACGCGGTTGCGTTCACCATTGCCATGCTCCAACGATCGAGGCGAACAGCGTGTCCTGGCCTCCGGCCTGCTTCAGTGCAGGACCGGCGTCGACCCAGGCCAGCTGCAGCTGCCATTGCCAGTGTTTGCTGGCCTGCCAGCGGGTTTCAGATTTGTACTGGGTGCCGATGCGGCGCGCGCCACCGGCGCTCCCCGGCAACGCCAGCAGCGGTGCCGGTGTGGTGTAGACCGCATCGGCACGACGCTGCTTCCACGCCATCTGTACGCCCAGTTCCGTGGTCACCGCATGATGCAGGCGCAGGGTCAGGGTCGGTTGCAGGTCCATCAGGTTGGCCGGGGCCAGCAGGCTGGCCTCGCTGAAGTAGGCCGATTTAGGGAACAGTGCATTGAAGGTTCCCAGGCGGCCGTCATGCAGCTTGCCGTCGCCACTGGCGATATCCGCCTTCAGCCCCAGCCTCGGTTGCAGCGGCCGCTCGGTCCAGCGCCAGCCGGTGTCGGTGGCGAGCGTCCAGGCGCGGACATCCAGCGTGCCGGCAACCGTCTGCAGTTCACCGCCCTGCGCCACCAGCTCGCTGTTCCAGTCCAGCGCACCGAACTGGCCGAACCAACGCGCACCGAGGGTCTCCCGCCGCTCGGTACCGGAGCCCGCCGCAAAGCGCGCGCCTTCACGACGGTAGTCCAGCAGGTACAGATCCCATTGCCCTGGGCCACGACCCCGCGCGGTGGTCGCATACGCGCCCCACAGGTGGGCACCGCGTTCGCCGCGGTCATCAAAGGCGCCGGGTCGGTTCTCCAGCGGTCGCAGCGCCATCAGGTCCAGCGTGCCGAGGCGGCCTTTCCAGCCTGCACGGGCGCCATCGAATGCCAGCCGGATGTTCGGCCCATCGCGCACCGACAACAGCCGCGAACTGCCATAGCCGGCTTCCTGCCGACCGAGTTGCAGATGGAACCCACCGCGCTGCCAGCGCCAGTAGGCCTGCTGCACGTCCAACGCGCCACTGTCGGTACGGCCCGGGCCGCCTGCCTTGCCATTCTCGGCATGCACGCCCAGCTGCACCCGTGCCTGCCAGTTGTCCTCGACATACGTGGCCGACGCCAGTGCCCGCAGCAGACCGTAGCCGTCTTCACTGCCGCCGATACCGAATCGGGCCGGGTCGTAGTACATCCCCCTGAGGCGCAGCGAGGCGTCCCATTGCAGTTGCCCGCCGCCCACGTCGGTGCAGCGGCCGGTGTCACAGGCCAGCGCCATCCATGGCACGGCCAGCAGCGCCAGGCTCAGAACGCGAAGCACGAGCATCCCATCGCGCCCCAGAAGGCGGTCAGGTCATCGGTGGGCGCCGCATGTTGCGCGGCATGACCGTGAGCACCATGCGTACTGCAGGCCACACCGTGATGGTGGCGATGGGCAGCGGCCAATCCGGTGGCGGCACCACCAACGTGGTAACCACCGAACCGGTTGACCGGCGACCAGTCCGGCATCGCCGGCGGCAGCTGCGGCGCCAGCCCAGCATAATCGCCGTCGGCGTGCACGATGCGGCCGCCGACCACGGTCAGCATGCTGGTGATGTCGGCGATCTGCGCGTCGTGGACGCGGAAGAAATCGGCCGAGAGCAGGATGAAGTCGGCCAGCTGACCAACCTTCAATGTCCCCTTCACTGCTTCGTCGCCGGAGAACCAGGCGCTGCCCTGGGTCCACAGGCGCAGCGCCTGCTCGCGTTCGAGCAGGTTTTCCTCGCCATACAGGGCCAACCCGCCCACGGTGCGCCCGGTCACCAGCCAGGACAACGCCACCCACGGGTTGTAGCTGGCCACGCGGGTGGCGTCGGTGCCTGCGCCCACCGGCACGCCCTCGGCCAACATGCGCTTGACCGGCGGCGTGTGCCGTGCCGCCTGCACGCCGTAGCGCTCGACGAAGGCTTCGCCCTGGTAGGCCATGCGGTGCTGCACGGCGATACCCCCACCCAGCGCGCGGATGCGCTCGATATTGCGCGGAGTGATGGTCTCGGCGTGGTCGATGAACCAGTGCAGGCCATCGAATGGCACCTCGCGGTTGACCTGTTCGTATACATCCAGGATGCGGGTGATGCTCTCGTCGTAGGTGGCGTGGATGCGGAACGGCCAGCGCTTCTCGACCAGCAGCTTCACCACGTCGTGCAGTTCGGGCTCCAGCTCCGGCGGCAGTTCCGGGCGCGGCTCGTTGAACAGTTCGAAGTCGGCGGCGGAGAACACCAGCATCTCGCCCGCGCCGTTGTGGCGCAGCAGGTCATCGCCCTGGCGCGGCTGCAGGATCTCGCTCCAGCCACGGAAGTCATCCACTTCCCTGCCCTTGTTCTGGGTGAACAGGTTGTAGGCGATGCGCACCGTCAGCTGGTCATCGCGATGCAGCTGCTCGATGACCTGGTAGTCCTCGGGGTAGTTCTGGAAGCCGCCGCCAGCGTCGATCACCGAGGTGACGCCCAGCCGGTTCAGTTCGCGCATGAAGTGGCGCGTCGAATTGGCCTGGTACTCGATCGGCAGGCGTGGCCCCTTGGCCAGCGTGGCGTACAGGATCAACGCATTCGGCTTGGCCAGCAGCAGCCCGGTCGGGTTGCCCAGCGAATCGCGCACGATCTGCCCGCCCGGCGGATCCGGCGTGTCCTTGCTGTAGCCGCACGCACGCAGCGCGGCGCGGTTGAGCAGCGCGCGGTCGTACAGGTGCAGCAGGAACACCGGCGTATCCGGCGCGATGTCGTTGAGCTCCTGCAGCGTCGGCAGGCGCTTCTCGTTGAACTGTGCGGCGGTGAAGCCACCGACCACGCGCACCCACTGCGGTGCAGGGGTGCGGTCGACCTGGGCCTTCAACATGTCCAGGGCGTCGCCCAGCGAACGCAGGCCGTCCCAGCGCAGTTCAAGGTTGTAGTTCAGGCCACCACGGATCAGGTGGGTATGGCTGTCGTTGAGGCCAGGCAGCAGGCGCCTGCCCTGCGCGTCGATCAGCGTCGCTTCATTGCCCCAGCCGCGCATGATCTCCTCGTCGCTGCCGACGGCGACGATGCGGCCCTCCTGCACGGCCAGTGCCTGGGCGTGCGGCTGCTGAGGGTCGAGGGTGGTGATGCGGGCATTGCGGATGACCAGGGTGCTCATGCGACGCTCCTTGGAAGTGGAATCGAGTGCGGCAGCGGCGCGACCGGCCAGGCCGAGCGCAACCGCGGCGCCGCTGGCCAGCATCACGGTGCGGCGGCCGTGGTCGAGGGGATCGTGACTCATGCGAGGTCTCCCGGAAGGCGATGGACGTCCAGTGCCCAGGTGCCGGGCCCGGCCAGCGCGATGGCCAGCAGTACCGTGGTCCACATCAACGGGTACTCACTGCCACCGCGCATCCAGAACCAGCCCCTGGGCAGGGCCAACAGCACGGTGAAGCCGATGAAAGCAGCCGCTGCAAGCGCGGCAATGCGGGTCTGCCATCCCAGCAGCACGGCCAGCCCGGACAGCACCTGCAACGGGGCCAACAGCAGCGGCAACGGCGCCACTGCCGGCAGCCCGAAACCGCGCAGCTCGGTGGCGAAGCCGGCCAGCCCCGGTCCGCCGAACCAGCCAAACAGCTTGCCCAGCGCGTGCGGCAGCAGGAAGCCTCCTGCCGCCACGCGCAGCATCAGCAGGGCCAGGTCAAGGCCATGGCCGGCCAGCATGCTCAGTGCCCACCTTCCTGCGCGCCGAACATGCGCTTGGCATACTGGATGCCGATGCCGTAGCCGCCGGCGTGGTCGCGGGCGATGCCGGTGGTCAGGTCGTAGGTTTCACCCCGCGCCCAGTCGCGCTGCAGCTCGAGCAGGTACTGCACGCTGGTCATCGGAACCGCGCCGGCCTGCACCATGCGGGTGATCGCACGCTCGTGCGCTTCTTCGCTGACATCGCCACAGGCATCGGTGATCACGTAGACCTCGAAGCCCTGCGCCAGCGCCGACAGCGCCGGACCCACGATGCAGACACTGGTCCATAGGCCGGCAAGCACCAGCCGACGCTTGCCGATGCGGTTGATCTCGTCGATCACCGGCCGGTCTTCCCAGGTATTCATCGACGTGCGGTCGAACACCGGCTGGCCGGGGAAGATCTGCGGCAGTTCCGGGAACATCGGCCCGGAGAACGACGCTTCGGCGACCGTGGTCAGCACCACCGGCACCTTGAACCCCTTGGCGCCCTTGCTGATCAGCGACACGTTGTTGCGCAGCGTGGAGATATCGATGGTGTGGGTGGCGAACGCCATCTGTGACTGGAAGTCGATCAGCACCAGGGCATGGTCGGTGGGCGACAGCAGGGCCGGGGCGGGCGTGGCGGTGGCATGGGTCATGGATGGACTCCGTTGGAAACACGATCAAGGGGAAGCGACAGGGCGGCATCGCCGGCCAAGTACTGGCCGGGGCTGCAGCCGGTCTCCGCGCGGAAGCTGCGGACGAAGTGGCTCTGGTCGAAGAAGCCCAGCTGCTGGGCCAGGCACGCCATCGGCAACTGCGCGCCAGGCAGCAGCTGGCGTGCGCGTTCGATGCGGCGACGGCGCACATAGCGCAGCGGGCTGGCGCCGGTGCCGCTACGGAACAGGCGCACAAGGTGGAAGCGGCTGACGCAGGCGACGGCCGCCAGTTCGGTGACCCGCAGCGGCTGCGACAGATGCTCGTCGACATAGCGCAGGGCGCGCTGCAGTGCGGCGGCCTGCTGCGGTGCCAGTGGCGCGGCGGGCGGATCGGGCGGAGTGACGGTGGCCATGCGGGGCGCCGCGAGGGGGTGCCCCATGGTGCGTGGCCGTTGCGCGATGCCCTACCCCCGTCGGTCGAGGCCGGCACCTACCCGAATGGGGGAGGCCGACGGCCGAGCAGGCGGCGCCCGAACAGGCACGCATCCAGTGAATAGGCCCCCGGCCCCACAAGCAGCAGCGCCGGCGGCAATGCCACCAGTGGCCAGGGCGCCTGCTGCGCGAACAGGCCCACGGCCGCCGTGAGCGCTGCCAGTGGCGTCAACATACCCAGTGCAAGCATGGCCGCTGCAAGCAGGCACAGCGCCGACCACCCACTGCCATGAGCATCCGGCGCGCACAGCGCGGCGGTCACGCACAGCCGGAACCACAACAGGCCGATGCCCGGCCCCCGATCAGGGAACATCACGAACAGGCGCTGCATGGCCAGGTTCCAGGAGGAGATGCCGGCGTGATAGCCGACCGCAGCGGCCACCGCCTACCCCGTTCGGGTCACCCCGGGCTGCCCCACACCTGCCAGAATGCGCGCCATGCGTGGCCGCCCCTTCCCGTTCCTGCGTCGCCTGCCGGCGCTGCTGACGTGCCTGCTGCTGTTGACCGCCCTGCCCGCCCTTGCCGTGCAGCGCCCGCCGGTGAGCGGTGGCCTGCCCGATTACGAACATACCGCCTGGCGTGTCGGCCAGGGCACCCCAGGCGATATATGGGACATTGCCCAGGACCGTGAGGGCCTGTTGTGGCTGGCTACCGGCTCGGGCCTGTACCGCTTCGATGGCCGTCGCTTCGAACGGCAGGCAGCGCCCGTCGGTAGCCAGTTCCCGTCCACCAACATGGTCACGCTGGCGCATGCCGCCGACGGCGCCCTGTGGATCGGCTACTTCCAGGCCGGCATCAGCCGCTTCGCGCAGGGACGGCTGCACAGCTACGGCCGTGAGCAGGGGGTGCCGGTCGGCGTGGTGCCGCGCTTCAGCCAGGATCGCGATGGCCAACTCTGGGCGGCGATCAATGGCGGGCTGCGCCGCTTTGACGGACACCGCTGGCAGCCACTGCCGGCCGCTGCCGGCCTGCCCGAGCACCGTGTGCAGTGGGTGCTGCACGACAGCCGGGGCAGGTTCTGGGTGCTGGCCGGCCTGAAGATCTGGATGCGCGCGGCGGGCCAGACCGCGTTCGAGGACACCGGCATCGCGGTCTCGCAGATGGCGACGCTGGCCGAAAGCCCGCAGGGTGAAGTGTGGCTGGCCGACCGGGTGCGCGGCACCTCGCCACTGGCGAACGCGCAGGGTCTGCTGGCAGACAGCGAACGTGAGGCACGGCGGCTGCCGGAACTGGTCGCTGCGCGCCTGCAGTTCACTGCCGATGGCGCGCTGTGGGCCACGATGAGTCCGCACGGCGGCGTTGCCCACATCACCTTCGCCGGCACCCGGGCCGTGCGCATGGAACGCTTCGATTCGCCGCAAGGACTGACCGCCACCTCGGCCGTGCCGATCATCGTCGATCGCGAAGGCAATCTCTGGATTGGCACCAATCTCGGCCTCAACCGTTTCCGCGCACGCAGCGTGCACACCCTGGCGGTGGGTCCAAGCGATCCCTACCGCTCGCTGGTACGGGCCAGCGATGGCCGCGTGTATGGCTATGGCGAAGACCTCAAGCCCTACGACCTGCGGCGCACCCTGCTGGATGGCAGCGCCACGCAGCTGCAGGCTGCCGCGCGCCAGGCACCCACGCCGATCTGGCAGTTCGACTGGGTCAACCTCGCGCGCACGGTCGCCGGCCACACCACATTGATCCCGCTGCCGGCGCCGTTCACCGGGCAGCCGCTGCATGCCCTGTTGTTCCCCGATGACGGACAGGCCTGGGTCTGCACCGGCGAACGCGGGGTGCTGCACTACCAGCATGACCAGTGGCAACGTGAAATCCGCCTGCCCGAGCAGGCCTGCTCATCGCTGGCGCTGGATGCCGATGGCCAGCTGCTGCTCGGCTATGCCGATGGCCGCCTGCGCCGCCTGGGTGCGAATGGCACCGAGAGCTTCGACTCCGGGGACGGCCTGTCGGTAGGGCCGATCACCGCGATGCTGCACCACCGGGACCTTCTGCTGATCGCCGGCGAGGCCGGGCTGGCAGCACGCCTGGGCAATGGCCGTTTCGTTCCGGTGCGCACTGACATGGCCGGCGTACTGGAAGGCATCACCGGCATGGTCACCGATGCACATGGATACCTGTGGCTCAACGGCAGCCGTGGCCTGGTTCGCCTGGAAACCGGCCTGCTGCGCCGCGCCGTGCGCAACGGCCTGCCGGTCATGCCACGCCTGTTCGACGCAGCTGACGGCATGCCGGGCATTGCCCTGCAGAGCGGACCGATCGCCACCGCAACGCTGGCCGACGACGGCCTGCTGTGGTTGGCCACCAACCAGGGCCTGGCCTGGCTGGACACCACCCGCTCGCACGTCAATACGATGGCTCCCAGCGTGCGCATCGGCGAGGTGCTGTATGGCAGCGAGCACGCGCCGCTACGCGATGGTCTGCGCCTACCGGCCGGCACCAGCCAGCTGCAGATCGATTACGTGGCGCTGTCGTTGGCACGTCCGGAGCGCAACCGATACCGCTACCGCCTGTCGGGCGTGGATGACGGCTGGCAGGACGCTGGCAGCAGCACACGTGCGTATTACACCAACCTCGCGCCCGGCAGCTACCGGTTCGAGGTGGAAGCCGCCAACGAGGATGGCATCTGGAGCACCGTACCGGCCAGCCGCAGCTTCCGCATCGCTCCCACCTTCATGCAGACCCTGTGGTTCAAGCTGCTGTGCACCGCCGCCGTGCTTGCACTGCTGGTGCTGGCCGTACGCATCCGCAGCGGCCAGCTGGCAGCCTTGTTCCGCGCGCGCCTGCAGGAGCGCAACGGCGAACGCGAACGCATCGCGCGCGACCTGCACGACACCCTGCTGCAGGGTAGCCAGGGCCTGATCCTGCGCCTGCACGCGATCAGCCAGTCAGCGCAGACGCCGGAACCGGTGCGCAGCCAGCTTGAGTCAGCGATGCAGCTGGCCGAGCGCAACCTGGCCGAGGGTCGCGAGCGGGTAAATGCGCTGCGCGAGGCGCCGTTCGCGGGCCGCGACCTCGCTTCGGCGCTGGCCGACGTGCACGCCGAATACGCCGGGCATGGCATCAATCCCCTGCGCCTGACCGTGGAAGGCGCGACGCCACCGCTGCAGGCCGACGCGGCCGAAGAGGTGTTCCTGATCGGGCGCGAGGCCATCCGCAATGCGCTGCGTCATGCCAACGCCAGCGCCATCGAAGTGGAACTTTCCTACGGAACGCGCTGCTTCCTGCTGCACGTGCGCGACGATGGCGTGGGCATCACCCACGAAAATGCCGGCCATGGCCATTGGGGCCTGCAGGGCATGCGTGAGCGCGCCCAGCGCCTCGGCGCGGAACTGCAGCTGTGGACCCGCCCCGGGCTGGGTACCGAAGTCGCGCTGGCAGTTCCGGCCCGGCGGCTGTATCAGCGCCGCCGATCGCGTTGGCATTGGCCCTGGAGTAGAGAAAACCATGACTGAGTCCCCTGCCCCGATCGGCGTGCTGGTGGTCGACGACCACCCGCTGCTGCGTGATGGCCTGGCGGCACTGCTGGGCGCTCATGCCGACCTGCGCCTGCTCGGCGAAGCCGCCGATGGCGAAGAAGCCATCGCACGCTACCAGCAGTTGCAGCCTGACGTCGTGCTGATGGACCTGCAGATGCCCCGCCTGGATGGTGTGGAAGCCATCGTGCGGATCCGCGCGCTGGACCCACGCGCCCGCATCATCGTGCTGACCACCTATCGCGGTGACGTACGCGCGGTGAGGGCACTGCAGGCCGGCGCCAGCGCGTATCTGCTGAAGGACATGCTGCGCCACGAACTGGTCGACACCATCCGCATGGTGGCCGGTGGCCGCCGTGCGCCGATTCCTCCAGCGGTGGCCGCCAGCATCGCCGCGCATGTGATCGAAGACCGCCTGTCACCGCGCGAGACCGAGGTACTGCGGTACGTGGCCGGAGGGCTGTCGAACAAGCGCATCGGCGAGCGCATGCAGATTTCGGAGCAGACGGTGAAGGCGCACATGAAAAGCCTGATGGACAAGCTCGGCGTGGGTGATCGCACCCATGCGGTCACCCAGGCGCTGCGGCGCGGCATCATCAGCCTGGACGACAGCGGGCACGATTAGGGGGGGGTGGTTCGGCAGGGCTTGCAGCCCTGCACCCGCGGTAGTGCCGGCCGCTGGCCGGCAACCTCAACAGCAAAAGCGGGCTTTCCGTGGGATGGCGCGGCGGTGTCGGAGTGCGCGGACGCTGCAAGTACGTCCCTGTAAGCTTGGCAGCCGCATCCATGCGGCTGACACCCCGCACTCCGACACCGCCCCACCTCTGACAGGTTCCGATGGCGGTTGGTAGGTGTCGACCTTGGTCGACACTTCTGTCAGATATCGAAATCAATCAGGGGTCAGATCCGTTTTCCGAAGGAAAACGGATCTGACCCCGGAATTTCATTCGATATCTGACAGATTTTCATCCACTCATGGCGTGGATCTACTGGCCGCCGGCCAATTGTCGAAGGCGGGGCACTGTGGGTTTGCGGGGTGTGAGCCGCATGGATGCGGCGACCAAGGCTACATGGACGTACTTGCGCCGTCCCCGCACACCCACAGTGCCCCGCCATCCCACGGAATGCCAGCGTTCGCTGTTGACGTTGCTGTTGCCTCTGCAGGTGCAGGGCGCAGCCCTGCCGAACACCCTTTACAACGGCAGCGGCGCCTGCGCCGGATCGATCCGCCCTTCGCCGCGGGTGATCTTCTTGAACTCGGCGCGGCTGACCGACACGTAGCGGTCGTTGCCACCGATCTCCACCTGCGGGCCGTCCTGTACTGCGTGGCCATGCTCATCCACGCGTACCGTCATCGTTGCCTTCTTGCCGCTGTGGCAGATGGTCTTGATCTCCTGCATCTCGTCGGCCCAGGCCAGCAGGTACTGGCTGCCCTCGAACAGTTCGCCGCGGAAGTCGGTGCGCAGCCCGTAGCACAGCACCGGAATGCGCAGCTGGTCGACCACCTCGCTGAGCTGCCAGACCTGGGCGCGGGTGAGGAACTGCGCTTCGTCCACCAGCACGCAGCCCATCGGACCGTTCGCCGCCAGGTCCTGCTCTACCCAGCGCTGCAGGTTGGTATCACGGTCGAAGGCCATGCCCTCGGCGCGCAGGCCGATCCGCGAGGCAACCACGCCGGCGCCGGCACGATCGTCCAGGCGCGGGGTCAGGATCGCCACCCGCATGCCGCGCTCGCGGTAGTTGTGGGCGCTCTGCAGCAGGGTGGTGGTCTTGCCGGCGTTCATCGCCGAATAGTAGAAGTAGAGCTTGGCCATCGACGGATTGTACGCCGCGGCCCCGCTTCGCCGAAGCCGTTCAGCAACCCCGCCGGCAGGCCGCTGTGGTCGTCACCCCGCCCCGCTACAATCCCCATCCCATGCACGGTCTCAATCCCCCCCAAGCCGCCGCCGTCCTGCACATCGAAGGTCCGCTGCTGGTGCTCGCCGGCGCGGGCAGCGGCAAGACGCGCGTGATCGTGGAAAAGATCGCCCACCTGATCAGCTGTGGCCGCTACCCGGCACGCCGCATCGCGGCGATCACCTTCACCAACAAGTCGGCCAAGGAAATGCGCGAGCGTGTGGCCAAGCGCCTGCGCGAGCAGGATGCCGACGAGGTGACGATCTGCACCTTCCATGCGCTGGGCCTGAAGTTCCTGCAGATCGAGCACGCGGCGGTGGGCCTGAAGCGTGGATTCTCGATCTTCGACGCCGACGATGCCGCTGCGCAGATCAAGGACCTGATGCACGGGGCCAAGCCCGACGACATCGAGGACATGAAGAACCTGGTGTCGCGCGCGAAGAACGCCGGCCTGTCGCCCGAACAGGCGATGGCCGCCGCACGCAGCAACCGCGAGAAGGAAGCGGCCAGCGTCTACGAGCGATACCAGCTGAGGCTGACCGCGTTCAATGCGGTCGACTTCGATGACCTGATCCGTCTGCCGGTGCAGATCCTGGAAGAGAATCCGGACATCGCCCTGGCCTGGCGCGAGCGCATCGGCTACCTGCTGGTGGACGAATGCCAGGACACCAACGACGCGCAGTACCGCCTGCTCAAGCAGCTGGCCGGCGAGAAGGGCAACTTCACCTGCGTCGGCGACGATGACCAGTCGATCTACGCCTGGCGTGGCGCCAATCCCGAAAACCTGCAGCAGATGGGGCGCGATTACCCCACGCTGGAAATCATCAAGCTGGAGCAGAACTACCGCTGCTCCAACCGCGTGCTGCGCGCCGCCAACGCGCTGATCGCCAACAATCCGCATGAGCACCTGAAGAAGCTGTGGAGCGACCAGGCCGACGGCGAACGCATCCGTGTTTGGGAATGCCGCAACAGCGAACATGAAGCGGAGAAGGTCGCCGCCGAGATCGCCTTCGTGGCGCAATCGCGCAACGTGCCGTGGAGTGACTTCTGCATCCTGTTCCGTGGCAACTTCCAGTCGCGCCCGCTGGAAAAGGCGATGCAGCTGCTGCGCATTCCCTATCACCTGACCGGCGGCACCATGTTCCTGGAACGCCAGGAAGTGAAAGACACCCTGGCCTGGCTGCGCCTGCTGGTGAACCCGGATGACGACACCGCGTTCATGCGTGCGGTGCAGTCGCCCAAGCGCGACGTCGGTGCCGGCACGCTGGCCAAGCTGGCCGAGCTGGCCCAGGAAAAGGACATGCCGATGGCGCATGTGGCAGAAACCATCGGTGCCCTGCAGCAGCTCCCACCGCGCGCGGCCAACAGCCTGGCGCGCTTCACCGACATCCTGCGCGACCTGCGTGCACAGATGCGCCAGGTGACGTCCGGCGACATGATCCGCAAGGTGGCCAAGGAATCCGGGTTGCTGAGCGAGCTGCGCCAGCAGGCCAAGGAAGAGGCCAGCTACCAGCGCCGCGCAAACAACATCGAGGAACTGGCGCAGTGGTTCGAGGGCGGCCCGCGCGGTGCAACCGCCGCCGACCTGGCCGGCCAGCTGGCGCTGCTGTCGCGCAGCGACAAGGACGAGGGCGGCAACCAGGTGCGCATGATGACCCTGCACGCTTCCAAAGGCCTGGAATTCCCGTACGTGTTCATCGTCGGCTGCGAGGACGGCGTGCTGCCGCACCAGGTCAGCCTGGACGAGGGCAACCTGCAGGAAGAACGGCGCCTGCTGTACGTGGGCATCACCCGCGCCAAGATCCAGCTGTGGATGAGCTACAGCAAGCTGACGCGCAAGTTCGGCGAACACGTACGCCTGAAGCCGAGCCGGTTCTTCGAGGAGATTCCGGCCGAGGAGATCCAGCGCGATGGCGCCGATCCGGTGGCCGATGCGGCGCGCAAGAAGGAACGGGCGAGTGCGGGGTTGGCGGCGATCGAGGCGTTGTTCGACTAGGGCGCTCCAACGGCGCCGCCCCTCCGTGGTGGAGCACGCGTTGGTTCCGCAGTGTGGCCGGTCGGGGTGGGTTCGCGGGGGACGCCGTGAACCCGTCCTTGGGGGCTTAGCCGCGCCATCCATGGCGCGGATACCCCCGCGAACCCACCCCGACCGGCCTCTGACAGATTCCGGGCGCTTCCTTCCACGGCAATGCAGAGGAAATCAAAAGCAACAGCCGGCGGTTGAGGCAGAATCGGGGTTTCGGCTGGAGGTCTGCCTGTGCAACCGATCGAGAGTGAGCGCCTGCGGCTGCGGGCCATTGAACCTGACCGTGATTCGGCACCGATGCTGGCCCTGCTCAACGATCCGGGCTTCGTGCGTTTCATCGGTGACCGCAACGTGCGCGACGAAGAACAGGCACGCGAGTACATTGCGCTGCGGGTGCTGCACAGCTATGCGTTGAATGGCTTCGGCATGTATGCCATCGAGCGGTTGTCCGATGGTGCCTGGCTGGGCAACGCCGGGCTGGTGCGGCGGGATGGCCTGCCGGGGCCGGACATCGGCTATGCGGTGCTGTCGGAATTCGCGGGGCAGGGCTATGCCGGTGAGGCGGCACGCGCGGTGTTCGCGCATGCGCGTGGAGCGCTGGGCCTGCACGATCTGTATGGCATCACCGATCTGGACAACGTGGTGTCCGGGAAGATCCTGCAGGGCCTGGGTATGCAGACGCGCGGGGTGATCCAGTTGCCGGGCGTGGACAGCCCGAGCCGGTTGTATGCCACGCCGGGTGCGGCGCAGGTCTGACCCCTGATGTTGGTCGGTACGATTCAGATGCAGTGCCGACCAACGGTCGGCACCCACCCCCTCAGCCGCGCAGTTCGTCCAGCTGCGCCTGCAGCTCGGCCACGGCCGCTTCCAGCCGGGCCACGCGCTCGGCCAGGCCCGGATCGGCCGCATCGCTGCTGCCACCGCCGCCGCTGGCGTACTTCGCTGCCAGTGCCGCGCCGTCCACTTCTCCGCACAGCAGGTGCATGTAGCGGTCTTCGCGCTGGCCGCTGGCGCGCGGCAGCACCACCAGCAGCGCGCGCTGCTGCAGGCGCTCGATGGCGTGGCGGGCTTCGTCGGTGTCGGCAAAACGGTACAGACGCTCGCTGCGCGACACCAGCTCGCCCAGGGTTTGCGGCCCACGCAGCAGCAGCAGCGCCAGCAGCACGGTCTGCTGTCGGGTCAGGTCCAGCGCGGCCTGCAGGCGGTGCTCGTAGCGGTCCGCGCGCGAGGAGAAGTGCTGGCGGGCCAGGCCCATCGTTTCCAGCTGGCGCAGCGCGTGCTGCACGCTGCCGGCATCGACGTTCATCACCGGCTCGCGCGCGGTCTTCTGGTTGGCGGCCGATTGGGCGGCGTTGACCGTCAGCGGGTAGGTGTCCGGTGTGGTCGCCTCCTTTTCCACCAGGCAGCCCAGCAGGCGTGCCTGCACGGCGTCGAGCAGGGGGACGTCGGGGGTCTGGGTGGAATCGGTCATGGCGGCCTCCGGAAGGGCAACGGGTCAACCGCCAAGCATAGCCGTCCCGGGGCCGCCTTTGCCGGTAAAATGCGCCGGTATATCTGATTGCCGGTGAATCCATGCGTCGTCCCGTTTCCCTGTCCCTGACCCTGCTCGCCACTGCGGCGCTGGGCCTGTCCGCCTGCAAGCGCGTGGAGGCGCCTGCCGCCGAAGCCGCGGCCCCGCAGGCGCCCGCTGCCGCTGCCAAGGCCGATGGCGTGCTCGATGCCACGGCCAACGACAATCTCAATGCGGTGCTGTGGATGCAGCGCGCGCAGGAGTACAAGGCCATCACCGAGCAGACCTATCGTGCCGCCGCCGACCACCTGGATGTCGCGTTGAAGGAAGCCCACTGGGACGCACTGGTGCCGGAAGAACGCGGCAACGAGGCCAAGGGCCTGAAGCCGGCCGTGGTACTGGACGTGGACGAGACCGTGCTGGACAACTCGCCCTACCAGGCGCGCCTGGTGCGCGACGGCAAGGAATACGACGAGCTGAGCTGGGACCAGTGGGTGGCCGAGAAGAAGGCCAAGGCCATTCCGGGCGTGGTGGATTTCGCCAAGGCTGCCAACGCCAAGGGCGTGACCCTGCTGTACATCTCCAACCGCGCCGTGCACCTGAAGGACGCGACCCTGGCCAACCTGCGCGAGCAGGGCCTGCCGGTGGCCGATGACAGCGTGTTCCTGGGCCTGGGCACCGTGGTCGAAGGGTGCGAGCAGGCCGGTAGCGAGAAGAACTGCCGCCGCCGCCTGGCCGGGCAGAAGTACCGCGTGCTGATGCAGTTCGGCGACCAGCTGGGCGATTTCGTGGAAGTGACCGCCAACACCAACGAAGGCCGTGACGCACTGCTGCAGCAGTACCACGACTGGTTCGGCGAGCGCTGGTGGATGCTGCCCAACCCGACCTACGGTGGCTTCGAGCCGGCGCAGTTCAACAACGATTACAGCCAGTCGCGCCAGGCCCGCCACGACGCCAAGCGCGCTGCCCTGGACTACGCACCATGAGCCGCGCGCCACTGCCGCTGCGCGACGACGAGCGCCTGATCTTCGCGCTGGACGTGCCTGATCGCGCGCAGGCGCTGGAGTGGGTCGACCGCCTCGGCGACAGCGTGGCGTTCTACAAGATCGGCATGGAACTGCTGGCGTCGGGCGAGTACTTCCAGGTGCTGGACGAGCTGGCCCGCCGCGACAAGCGCGTGTTCGTCGACCTGAAGTTCTTCGATATCCCGGCCACCGCCGCGGCGGTGATCAAGCGCCTTTCGCAGTGGCCGGTCAGCTACGCCACCATCCACGGCTGGCACCCGGCGATGATGGAAGCCTGCGCCGCCGCCAACAGCAGCGACATGCGCCTGCTGGCGGTGACCGTGCTGACCTCGATGGGCCGCCCGGACCTGGCGCAGATGGGCATCGACCGTGAACCGGTGGAGGTGGTGGTCGAACGCGCGCTGGCCGCGCAGGCGGCCGGCATCGATGGCGTGATCGCCTCGGGCCAGGAGGCCGGCCCGATTCGCGCCGCGACCGGCGCCGGGTTCTCGATCGTCTGCCCGGGCATCCGCCCCGGTGGCCCGGTCGGCGATGACCAGAAGCGTACCGTTGGCGTGGCCCAGGCGTTTGCCGATGGTGCCGATGCCATCGTGGTTGGCCGTCCGATCCGCCTGGCCACCGATCCGCAGGCCGCGGCCCGGGCCATCCAGCAGGAAATCGCGTCGGCACTGGGTGCGCGCTGAGGTTCCGTTGCGAAGGCTGCAGGCCCGAACGCCATCCCGGCCCGCGCGGGATGGCGTTTTTGCATCTGTCTACCGAGCGGTTGTGCCCGAATCGCCGCAAAACCTGCCGTAGATTTCATTGCTTCCACCCCCATCATCAGGTTAATCAATAAAATCAATAGTTTAAGGCGCATTACGTGAAGTGTTGCCTTAACTTGAGCGGCAGCGTAGGATCGCCGCCATCCGGTCCTCGGACCGGACATGTGCCACAACACTGTCCACCGGCCCTGCGCCGGTTTGAAGAGCCTGTGATCCCCGTGATCCCGGCTCTTTTTTTATTCCCGTCAGTGACTTGCACAGGCAACAGCGGAAACCGTGACGTCCCGGCTTGCCGCTGTCACGTCGCAGGCCGCAAGATGCGGACCGGTCCGGGGAGTCCGATTGCATGAGCGTGGCGGTGCGAGGAAGGTCTGCGCGTGGATGGGGGCTGGCAGCCATGCTGCTGCTGGCGGCGGTCGCGTGCCGCGAATCAGCCGATGATCCGGCCAAGCCGGCAGCCGAACCGGTCGCGGCGGTGCAGGCGATGGCCCTGCGCCTGGCCGAGGACGATCTGGTCGGCTACGCGAAGCTGTCGGTGCCGCCCAGCCAGTACCAGCGCCTGCAACAGGCCTGGACCGAAGGCCACAGCCAGTGGCCGCTGACCGAACTGCCGCTGGGTGACCAGCTGCTGCCGATGCTGGCCGCGCTGCGCAAGCCCAACGCCAGCGCCGAACTGCAGCGCAGCTTCGATCGCCAGCTGGCCGGACAGGCCGGCGCCGTTCGCCAGGCCGCGCAGTCGATGGGCAACTTCGGCGTGCAGTACCTGCGCCACCAGAAGGGCTATACGCCCGGACAACAGGCGCACTACATCGCCCTGGTGGAAACCCTCGCCAGCTGGGCGCAGGGCGCACCGATCAGTGACCGCGCCCGCGCGCGCAGCACCATCGCCGCACTGGTTGGCGCGGCCGGCAAGGTTGGGTTCGATGATGAGGCCGGCCTGCAGGCCGCCGGCATGGAAGGCAGCCTGCAGCAGCTGGCGCCGTTCATCCACACCCTCAAGGCCGTGCTGGGCAGCTACGGACTGGGCGTGGACGAGGCGCTGCGCAGCGTGCGCGGTGAGCTGCTCTCGGTGGAGGGTGACAATGCGCTGGTACGCCTGCACTACGACCTGGCTGGCCGCGAAATGATCCTGCAGCTGCCGCTGAGCCGCCGCGAGGGCCACTGGTACCTGACCCGCACCCTGGCCGACACCGATGCGCTGCTGCGCAAGGCCGACGCGGCCCGCGCTGCGGCCTCGCCATCACCGGCTGAAGCCCCTGCTGGGGGTGGGGAAGCAGCAACGCCGCCGCCTAAGCCATAATGGCGCCGATGTCGAAACAGAACCCGCTGCCGTTTCCCGGCGAAGAATCCCAGTCGACGCCCGCCGATACGGTGCCGGCGTCCCCCTCGACCGGCACCGGCCCGAACCCGGTACCGCCGCCCGTGCACGCGCGTCCGGCCGGCCGCCGCCCGCTGTGGGCTCGCCTGCTGGGCCGCCTGGTCGAGCCGTGGCTGTCGCTGAAGATCGAGCCGGAAGACCCAGGCCAGTACAACGATGGCCGTCCGGTCGTGTACGTGCTGGAAGACTACGGCCTGTCCAACGCGCTGATCCTGGACAAGGCCTGCCGCCAGGCCGGGCTGCCCTCGCCGCTGGTGCCGCTGGCCGGTGACCCGACCGGGCGCAAGCGCGCCTACCTGGCGCTGTCGCGGCGCAGCTCCAGCAACTCGCTGATTCCCGAGCAGCGCGGCGCCAAGACCCACTCCGATTCGCTGGCCAAGGTCCTGCAGGCGCACCGCGTGCGCGACGACCTGGACGTGCACCTGGTGCCGGTGTCTATCTTCGTCGGCCGCGCGCCGGACAAGCAGAGCGGCTGGTTCGCGGTGCTGTTCTCGGAAAACTGGGCGCTGGTCGGTCGCTTCCGCCGCCTGCTGGGCCTGCTGCTGAACGGGCGCAATACCATCGTGCGCTTCGCCCCGCCGATCTCGCTGCGCAGCACCGTGGACGAAGGCCTGGAGCCGGAGCGCACGGTGCGCAAGCTGCAGCGCGTGCTGCGTACGCACTTCCGGCGCATCCGTGAATCGGTGATCGGCCCGGACCTGTCGACGCGGCGCCTGCTGGTGGACCAGGTATTGGCTGCCGAACCGGTGCGCGAGGCGATCGCCGCACAGGCCAAGCGCGACAATTCGAAGCCGGCCGATGCCTGGAAGAAGGCACACGCCTACGCCTGGGAAATCGCCGCGGACTATTCCAGCCCGGTCGTGCGCTCGGCCAGCTTCATGCTCAGCCACGTGTGGAACCGCATCTATGCGGGCGTGCTGGTGCACCACCTGGACAAGTTCAAGGCTGCCGCGCCGGGCCACGAAGTGGTGTACGTGCCCAGCCACCGCAGCCACATGGACTACCTGCTGCTGTCCTACCTGCTGTACGACCGTGGCATCGTGCCGCCGCACATCGTGGCCGGCATCAACCTGAACCTGCCGGTGGTGGGTACCCTGCTGCGCAAGGGCGGTGCGTTCTTCATCCGCCGCTCGATCCGCGGCAACGCGCTGTACTCGGCGGTGCTCAGCGAGTACGTCGCGCAGCTGGTGGCCGGTGGCTATTCGCTGGAGTATTTCGTTGAGGGTGGCCGGTCGCGCACCGGCCGCCTGCTGCAGCCCAAGGGCGGCATGATCTCGATGACGCTGCGTGCGTTCCTGCGCCAGCCGCGCAAGCCGGTGCTGTTCCAGCCCGTCTACATCGGCTACGAGAAACTGATGGAAGGCGGCAGCTATCTGGACGAACTGTCCGGCCGGCCGAAGGAAAAGGAATCGATCTGGTCGCTGCTGTGGGGCATCCCCAAGGTGCTCAAGCAGAACTACGGCCAGGTGGTGGTGAACTTTGGCGAACCGATCGCACTGAACGACGTGCTGGCCGAGAAGGCGCCGGAGTGGAAGGGCGAGGCGGTGTCCGAGGACGAGAAGCCGGCCTGGCTGTCGACCACGGTGGATACGCTGGCCGAACGCATCCAGGTGCGCATCAACGGCGCCGCCGACGTCAACCCGATCAACCTGCTGGCGCTGGCGCTGCTGTCCACGCCGAAGCACGCGATGGGCGAGGCCGACCTGATCGCGCAGATCGAGCTGTGCAAGACCCTGCTGGTCGAGATGCCATATTCGGACCGGGTGACGGTGACCCCGCACTCGCCGGAGCGGATCATCGCCCACGCCGAGGAAATCAACGTCCTCACCCGCGTCAAGCACCCCCTGGGCGATGTGCTCAGCGTCAGCGGCGATACCGCGGTGCTGCTGAGCTACTTCCGCAACAACGTGCTGCACCTGTTCACCGCCTCGTCGTGGGTGGCCTGCTGCTTCCAGAACAACCGCCGCATGAGCCGCGCCGGCTTGGTCCAGCTGGGCCGTACGGTGTACCCGTTCCTGCAGGCCGAGCTGTTCCTGCCGTGGAGCGAGGACGAGTTCGCCCAGCGCATCGACCAGACCATCAACGTGTTCGTGCGTGAGGGGTTGCTGCAGAACGTCAATGACGACGACGGCGGCATTCTGGCGCGCAACACCGGGCAGACCGACGAGGTCTTCCGCCTGCGCGCCATCGGGCACTCGCTGCAGCAGGCGTTCGAGCGCTACTACATCGCCATTTCGGTGCTGGTGAAGAACGGCCCCGGCGTGCTTGGCGCCGCCGAACTGGAAAGCCTGTGCCAGCAGGCCGCGCAGCGCCTGAGCCTGCTCTATGCGCCGGCGGCGCCGGAGTTCTTCGACAAGGCCCTGTTCCGTGGCTTCATCCAGAAGCTGCGCGAGCTGCGCCTGGTGTGGCCGGACGAGAACAGCAAGCTGCTGTTCGACGAGCGCCTGGATGCCTGGGCCAAGGATGCCAAGTTCATCCTCGGCCGCGAGCTGCGCCACACCATCGAGCGGGTCAGCCCGGAAGCGGCGCGCCCGGACGAGCCGGCGCCGCAGGATTGAACTGAATCCTGCGGTGGGTGTGGACCTTGGTCCGCACACCTTCCCGTCGTGCCGGCCAGGGTTGGCACGTACCGGAGCAGGAGGCCAACCCGGGTTGGCACCCACCTGAACCCGGCTCAGGCCGGCTCGTCGGGAATCTGCAGGCTCTCCAGCCTGGCGATGCAATCCTTCAACTGCAGCTTGCGCCGCTTCAGGCGCTTGGCTTCCAGTTCGTCCTCGCCGTTGGCCGCCATGCGGGTGATCTGTTCATCCAGCAGGCGGTGCTCGGCGCGCAGGGCGGCGAGGCGTTCGACGATCTCGGCGGGGTCGTAGGTGTCCACAGGTTCCGAGCATACACAGCGATGATGACCGCCGGGAGAGGGGAATACCGACCCCCGGCCGGGGCCGCTCCGAGCCGTTAGAATGGAGCCCATGAGTGCCGTGATTTCCCTTCCCGATCCCCAGCCGCGCGCCGCCCGCGATCCACGCGTGGCCGAGCGCGAGCAGCACAAGCTGGCCAAGCGCCTGCGCCGCCAGGTCGGCGAGGCGATCGCCGACTTCGGCATGATCGAGGCCGGCGACAAGGTCATGGTCTGCCTGTCCGGCGGCAAGGACAGCTACACCCTGCTGGACGTGCTGCTGCAGCTGCAGAAGAAGGCACCGGTGCCGTTCGAGCTGGTGGCGGTGAACCTGGACCAGAAACAGCCGGGCTTCCCTGAGCACATTCTGCCGGAGTACCTGGCTGGGCTGGGCGTGCCGTACCACATCATCGAGCAGGACACCTACTCGGTGGTCAGCCGGGTCATTCCGGAAGGCAAGACCATGTGCTCGCTGTGCTCGCGCCTGCGTCGTGGCGCGCTTTACAACTACGCCGAAACCCACGGTTTCACCAAGATCGCGCTGGGCCATCACCGCGACGACATGGTGGCCACCTTCTTCATGAACCTGTTCCACCACGCCAAGCTGGCGGGGATGCCGCCGAAACTGCGCAGCGATGACGGCAGGCACGTGGTGATCCGGCCGTTGGCCTACGTGCGCGAAAGCGACATCGTCGACTACGCGCAGGCACGCCGGTTCCCGATCATTCCCTGCAACCTGTGCGGCAGCCAGGAGAACCTGCAGCGCCGCCAGGTCGGCCTGATGCTGAAGCAGTGGGAAAAGGACCATCCCGGCCGCATCGAGCAGATCGCGCGCGCCATGGGCGACGTCCGGCCCTCGCAGCTGGCCGACACTACCCTGTTCGACTTCATGGCGCTGGGCCGTCGCGACGACGCGCCGCTGCCCGATGCCCATGCCTGGCTGGCCGGTTCCCCGGCCGATGCCGACGCAGATCCCGAGACGCCCACCGTTTAAGGTCGGTCGCCCTTCCTCTTTGCCATCCGGAATTCCATGTTCTTTCGCAACCTGACGTTCTTCCGTTTTCCGACCGCCACCGATTTTTCCGAAGTCGATACCCTGCTGCCGCACGCCGTGCTCAAGCCTGTTGGCGCGCTGGAAATGAACTCGCGCGGCTTCATCTCGCCGTTCGGCCGCGAGGAAAAGGAGCAGCTCTCCCACCGCATCGCCGAACACCTGTGGCTGACCGTGGGCGGCGAGGACAAGATCCTGCCGGCAGCGGTGGTCAACGACCTGCTCGAGCGCAAGCTGGAGGAGATCGAGGAGAAGGAAGGCCGCCGCCCAGGTGGCCGCGAGCGCAAGCGCATGAAGGATGACCTGCTGCATGAACTGCTGCCGCGCGCCTTTGTGAAGTCCTCGCGCAACGACGCCTTCATCGACCTGCAGCACGGCTATGTGGCGGTGGATACCTCCAGCCGCAAGACTGGCGAGTACTTCATGTCCGACATCCGCGGCCTGCTCGGCAGCTTCCCGGCGATGCCGCTGAACGCCGAAGTCGCGCCGCGCTCGATCCTGACCGGCTGGATCGCCGGCGAGCCGCTGCCGACCGGACTGAGCCTGGGCGAAGAGTGCGAGATGAAGGACCCGGTGGAAGGCGGCGCGGTGGTCAAGTGCCAGCACCAGGAACTGCGCTGCGACGAGATCGACAAGCACCTGGACGCCGGCAAGCAGGTGACCAAGCTGGCGCTGATCTTCGAGGACAACCTGTCCTTCGTCATCGGCGACGACCTGATCGTGCGCAAGCTGAAGTTCCTCGACGGCGCCCTGGACCAGCTGGAGCATGCCGACGAAGACGGACGCCGCGCCGAGTTCGACGCCCGCTTTGCCCTGCAGAGCGCCGAGATCCGCCGCCTGTTCCTGTTGCTGGAAGAAGCCTTCAAGCTCAGCAAGGCTGACTGAACAGGCAGCGCGACGGCCGCCGGTCATCCGGCGGCCCGAAGCGGCGCTATGCTGGGCGCATGAGCCGTCTGCTGCGCCGCCTGATCAGCCCGACCCCGCCCGCCACCGTACAGCGCGACACCGTTCGCCTGCGCCTGGAGGATGCCGAGATCGAGGTCCTGCGCGTGCGTGATCCGCGTGCGCGGCGCATCAAGCTGAGCGTGGACGAACGCGGCGCACGCCTGACCCTGCCGCCGCGCGCAAGCCTGGTGATGGGCGAACGCTTCCTGGAACAGCACCGCGACTGGTTGGCGCTGCAGCTGCGGCAGTACCAGGGCCAGGGCCTGCCGCCACCGTTGCAGCCGGGCGAAGACGGTGTGCTGCCCCTGCGCGGCGAACTGCTGCCGCTGCGCTGGCAGGAAGGGCGCTACGCGCGCCTGGAGATCGACGCGCACGGCGCCTGCGTGCAGTGGCCGACCCGCGGCGGCGACGCCACCCTGCGCCGTCTGCTGCGCGAATTCTACGAAGCTCAGACCCGCGCCGACGTCGGCCGCTGGCTGCCGAAGTACCTGCCCACTCTGCCGCGCGCCCCCAGCCGCCTGCGGCTGAAGGTGATGTCCTCGCAATGGGGCTCGCTGGCCCCCGACGGCAGCATGGCACTGGACCTGGCCCTGGTGCTCGGTCGTCCGGAAGCGTTCGAGTATGTGCTGGTGCACGAGCTCTGCCACCTGATCCAGCCCAATCACTCGCCTGCGTTCTGGCACGAAGTGGAACAACGCTTCCCCGCCTGGCGCGAGCAGCGCGACTACTTCCAGCTGGAAGGGCGCAGGCTGAAGGCGATGCTTCGCCAGCTGCTGTAGAGCCGAGCCGATGCTCGGCTGACGCGCGTGGCGCGGGGTTCCAGTCATCACGTTGAAGAGCAGCCGAGCATGGCTCGGCTCTACAGAAGAGCGCGCACAGCGCGCGACCCGCTTTGCTCCTGCTCTTCCTTCTTTCTTCCGTGGTGGGCACACCGGAAACTGTCGAAGGACGGGATGGGTGGGATTGCGGGGGTGTCCGCGGCATGGATGCCGCGGCCAAGCCCCCAGGGTGAAGTGACCCCCGGGAGTTGGACGCCAGATCCAACCCCGAGGGATACATGAACAGATACGACGCTCGTTTCAAACTGCAGGTCGCCAAAGAGGCCTGCAAGACCTCCACATCAGTCAAAGCCGTTGCTCGTCGCCACA
>NZ_JAZKVY010000225.1:0-313 GCF_036624925.1 Stenotrophomonas sp. A3_2 | reverse complement strand
CCGGTCAGTCGCCGTTTCGGCGGGACCAGATCAGGTTGAAGCTGCCAGCTTCCTCCTCCTCGACCAGCGTGGCGTAGATCGGCGCTGGGAAGCTCGGATCGTCCAGCTTGACCGAGAGGTAGTCGCGGCCCTCGCCGGAGGTCTTCTTCCAGGCGGCGCCGAACTCCACCTGGTTGCAGAAGACGCGGTAGTCGGGCGCTTTGTCGCTGGCCTTCTCGGCGGCCTTGATCGTGGTCTTGGCGCTGATGCTCAGGGTCTTGACCGCGCCCGTGAAGGTGTCGCCGGTCTTGGTGAAGGTGCCGATGGTCGCCAT
>NZ_JAZKVY010000224.1:0-323 GCF_036624925.1 Stenotrophomonas sp. A3_2 | reverse complement strand
CTGCAGGTCGTTGAGATTTTCGCGGGGCATGAGGGGATGATACGGCCGGGCTGCGCCCGGCAGCTGCCGAATCAACGTCAACGGCAACGTCAAAAGCTGGCTTCCCGTGGGAGGCGGGGGGGGGGGGGGGGGGGGGGGGGGGGGGGCCCGCCCCCCCCCCGGCCCCGCCCCCCCGCCCCCCCGGGGGGGGGCGGGCCGGGGTATCCCCGGCGCCCCCCGCAACCGGACCCCCCCCGCCAGCCCCCAGCAAACCCGCTTCTGGTGTTGCTGTTGGTGTGGCCGGCCCGCGCCCGCCACTACCACGGGTGCAGGGCTGCAAAGCC
>NZ_JAZKVY010000223.1:0-487 GCF_036624925.1 Stenotrophomonas sp. A3_2 | reverse complement strand
CCGATCTGGGTGTTCAACTACAGCTATGGCGGCAAGACGTTTGCTGAAACGTTCATCGGCACCAATCCCTCCACGAACAGCACCACGACGACCGTGCCGGTCTATCTCGTCCCGGTGAAGGTTACCTATGGATCAGTGACCTATGACCCCACCAAGGTGACGGCGAACGGCGTCTCCGTCGTGCAGAACGTGCTGAACTCGCCGGTCTTTGCCAACAGCATCGACTATGTGCAGGGCGGCGTCGACCTGGGCCAGACCCAATACCTGGATGCGTATCAGCGCGGCAATCTTTGGGGCGCGGGCGCCGCGGGCAGTTCGTATCACGTGAAGCTCGGGACACCGGTGGTAACCGCGGTGCAGTCGGTGACCGTGCCGACCCGGCGTGGCAAGCTGATCAGCGCCTTTGGCGCCACCAACCTGATCATGGCGAACATCAACTGGTTCGACCCGCAGGTGGCGGCGATGATCAGCAAGCTCGGTATACCGA
>NZ_JAZKVY010000222.1:0-373 GCF_036624925.1 Stenotrophomonas sp. A3_2 | reverse complement strand
CGGGCGCTACCCATGTGGTGATGGGGTTGCCGGCCAGAGGCCGGCACCACCCCAGGTTACGGTGGGGGCGGCCCCATGGTCCGCCCCCCCCCGCCCCAACCCCCCCCCAACCCCCGGCGCGGCCCCCCGGGGGGTGGGGGGGGGGGTGGGGGGGGGGCGGCCCCCCCCCCGCCCCCCCCCCACCGTACCCTGGGGTGGTGCCGGCCGCGGGCCGGCAACCCCATCACCACATGGGTAGCGCCCGACCGTTGGTCGGACGATGGCAGGGGCCGTGCGGACCAACGGTCCGCACCCGCCGGAACCTGCGGTAGTGCCGGCCGCGGGCTGGCCACCCCAGCACCACCTGGGTAGCGGCCCCCCCGTGGGGGGGGGA
>NZ_JAZKVY010000221.1:0-330 GCF_036624925.1 Stenotrophomonas sp. A3_2 | reverse complement strand
ATGGCGTCGCCAAAGGCGCCCACTCGGTCATCTACAAATGGAACCCCTCCGGTTCCACGCCCCCGCAGATCCTTCACACATTATCGTCGCAGGAAGGCTGCAGCGCCGGCCCGCTCAGCCCGCCGACAGTGTTCAGTGGCAAGCTCTATATCGTTGCCGACTCATGCGGTGCCAACGGCTACGGAACCATTCTCCGTCTGGATCCGGGCTCCGGCGGAGTGACCGTGGTGCATAGTTTCTCCGCGGGATCGGAGGGCAGAAGCCCCTATGGCCGCCTCGTTGCGTATGCGGGCAAGCTTTACGGCACCACCGCGCAGGGCGGAACCGGCC